>DATLBM010000652.1:0-17941 GCA_035526885.1 Thermoanaerobaculia bacterium
GAAATGCCGCGCATCACTCCATCGTCCGCCGCGCGCGGCGAATAGTGTCGCAAGCGACGATCGTCAAGGACTCCACCGCCCGAGCCGCCCGCAAATGTATACGGAGTCCGGTGGTGGAAGGAAACAGCTCGGGAGGTCGGAGGCAGCGGCCAGCCGGCTCGTCGGTCGTCGGCTCACTTCTCCGAATGCGACGCGGGCGGAGCATCGTCAAGTCGGATCGGCGGACGAGGACTTGACGATGCTTCGCTCCGGGAGCTTCGACGCCGGCGCCGGTGGTTGGGTGGTGGAGGCGCCGCGCGTTGCGAACGCAACGCGGCGCGGCTGGCGCATCCGGACCACGCGCGGCGAAGCGAGGGGGAAAAGTGCCGCCGGGTCCGACCGTGCGCGATGCGCAGCGCGTGACGAGCGAAGGGTTGCATGGGCGCACGGCCGTTCTCACGATCGGAATCGGCATTATCGGGGTACGATCGTGGAGGATGTCTTGACTGCCGGTGGTGGGGTTCTCGACGATCCCGCCACGTTGGGCGCTGGCATGCTACTCATTAAGGCTGCACATCCATGACCGATCGGCATGATGAAGTCGACCTCTCTCGAATTGCGCTAATCGAGCCTCATGACGGCCGCTTAAGCCGATGCGTTGTGCGCAGTACGGGTTCCGTCGAGATGGAGTTCGATCACCTGGCGGTCTACGAGTTGTCCGGTGCTGATCAGTACGACATTTGGAGTTATCGTGCCTCGCTCATTTTAGCGAATACAACGCGCATAGCTTTTGAGCGTGCTCTAGGTGGTAACGCTATTCTGGATGATGCTGCGCTTCACGATTCGAACGGCGGGGAGCACGAATGGCGGGAGGCGCTGGCGTCACTGTCGATCCAGTCATTCACGGCGGTATTCACGTACGGCACAACGATCGATATCGCGTGTTCGGCGTGCCACTTGGAACTCCGCGAGCGCGTGCGATACGTAGAGCGTTGGGTTGGACCGTTATGATGTTTTGCCCCTACCGACGCGCACCCCGAAAGTCGTGTTCACGTTTAGATGTCATGCTCGTTTCGCGACGTGTTGCGAACTCTGCCGGCGTTTAAGGAGCAGCAGTGGACGATGGCATCAGTTCGAGTCCCAGGAACATATGATCCAATTGTCGCGTGGAGGGACATATAAATTGATCGATGAGCCCGAGACGGGGATGGGCTATCAAATCGTGGCCGTGACGCTGCGCGACGGCCGCCGCTACGATCAGGTCGTAGTCGACTCCGGGTACATCACGCGCGTTCGTCACTTTCAGCCATCCCTTTCACCGAGTCCGAGATCGTCGAAATCACGGTGTCGCACGACAAATGGGATTTTAATGAGGAGCGAAACCGCAACTAGCACGAAGTCGGCGGTAAGATCACACGGGTGAGCAAGGCGAGGTGATCGCGCTGACGAGCGGCACGAAATGCGGAGCGGGCAAATGCGGCCACACCGATTGATGCGTCGTCCTCTGACCGTGACACTCCTTCTGCTGGCGGCGGGTGCCGCTGGCGCGGGAACGCCGTCGGCACCCAAAGTGGCGCCGACGGACGGTCCTGTTACGTCGATCTACGGCCCGATCGTTTACGACCAGTCCGGCAACATCGTTGCGATCGGTCATGGTGACGAGGTCGAGAGCGCCTACAAGTACGACGCACGCGAGCGGTTGATGTCGGCGACCGTGAACCGAAAAGGTTTCGAACACGCGCAGACTTATACATACGACGCCTATGGCAACCGGACTTCGGTCACGACTGCTTCGACGACCACGACCTACTCGGTCGATCCTCTGACCAACCGGCTGACGCCGCAGACGTTCGGAGCCGACTACGACACTGCGGGCAATCTGAAGGAATGGCTGCCGCCTGGCCAGAGCTCCACACGCTATTACGCGTACGACGCTCTCAACATGCAGACGAGAGAAGCCGTGAGCGCTTCCGACGGCATCCACACGCGGCACTACCTTTACGCGGCGGATGACGAGCGTTACGAGATCTTCGAAACGGTTCCCGCTCCAGGCGGCACGAAGAATACGGCGAACTACACGCTGCGCGATCTGTCGGGCAACGTGCTGCGGGATTACCGCGAAGAGCCGTGCCTCCCGTCGTGCGGGACTACGTTCACCATCGCGCACGACTATATTTATCGTGACGGCGCGCTCCTGACCGACGTGACGCCGGCCGCTACGTACCATCACTCTCTGGACCAGGTCGGCACTCCGCGCCTCATCACGAACGCCAGCGCCGAGCGCATCACAGAGCACACCTACTACCCGTTCGGCGTCGAGATCACCGATGACGATCCGACGGACGGACAGTTGCGCTTCACAGGCCACGAGCGCGACCCGGACATCCTCGGCGCCACGTCGGGCGTGCTGGACTACATGCATGCGCGGTACTACAGCTCGAACGCGGGGCGTTTCTTATCCGTCGATCCAGGTAACGACTGGGATCTCCGGCAGCCGCAAAGTTGGAATCTGTATTCGTACGCGCGGAATAGTCCGATCCGATTTACTGATCCGTCCGGCCGTGAGCACGTCGCGGAACCGGGCTTTACTAAATCGCTGAACGATGCCGACTGGAGCGAAGCTCCCCCAGTCGTTCGCATTGCGTTCGTTATTGAAGGGACGCTGTTACTTCGCGCCACGGGCAGCATGATTCGCACGGCAGTCACGACTGTTGGAACGGTGACCAGATACATGAGCGATGGCGAAGCCGATGCTGCGCGGCGAACAGGAAACATCCCTGACACCGACGCACAAGGCAACCCTCGGCCTACACATATAACGACTGACCGTCCGGTGAACAGTTCTGAAACAGCCCAGGCGAGATATGAGTTGCCGGTCAGACCCACGCAGAGTGCGACGGTACCAGCGACTCGAGTACCGGGTGGCTTGCAGCCAGCGCCAGATGGTCGTGCGACGACGTCCGGAGGTGGATCGCAGTCGGCAACGAATCAACCGATTCCCGTTAACCCGAGTGAGATCAAGCCTCTTGACCAGAGCTGGTGGCAACGACTGAAGGGCATCTTCAAATGAAGACGCCGGAGCAGATTCGCGTACGCATCGAGTGTCCCGACGAGGACGATTTGAGCGGGATCATTGTCGAAATGCTGGTGCACGCCGGTGGGAAGAATGCGTATCGTATTTATTTCCCCAAAACGAATACTTTAGGCGTTACGACACTGACACGTGAAGATTTCAACGGACAATTCAAAGACCATTGGGAGGGGGGTGTCATGGATCACGAAGGTACTCTGGACACCGCGGACCCTGTGGTGTCTTTTGGCCTATACAATGCGACATGGTCGATCGAAAACAGGGACGCTGCGTTGGCGTGGCCGCTTTTGACCCATGAACGCACCAGATGGTTTTCGCGCGAAGAGCAGTATTTCTATAGAACCTCGACGCGGAATAAGGACTTCGTCGTCGTTACACCGATTAAGGTCGACCTCGAGCGGACGAGCGACGTCGTCCTCCCTTTGAGGCGTAAAATTGACGCCATTGGCTTAGGTTGATCGCGTCAATTATATATGTCGATCTAATGCCCAACCCTGACATCGCGCGCGGTGCGGCACCACCTTCGCCGTCGCGGACGATTATTTTTATCGTGACGGCGCACTACTGACCGACGTGATGCGGGCCGCCACGTAATACCACTTCGTTGGCCTGACGCGCTCGGCTGCGGCCGGCAGCACCGCGGGTTTGTGGTTGGGCACGCGCTTCCATCCCAGTTCGCGAGAGTTGAGCCGCGGCCGATGGAACACGGATCGCACTTTAATACGGCCTTGCACTCCAGCGACACCCTGCAATGGCGCGCTGCAGCGACTGGTTCGTCCGCTGACGTATCTGCCACGCGCGATGCCAATCGATGCATCGTTCGCGTCACGCTGGAACGTGCAGCCGCGGACGCGCTCTCCGCGGGATCGAGCGGCGCTTTCCATCGAGGTGTGGGGTACTGCGCGCGTCCCTGCGCCGGCCTCGCGGTGAGATCGCCCGGTGTCGCGGTGAGATCGCTCGACCTCGCGGTGAGATCGTTCGACCTTACGGGTGAGATCGTTCGACCTTACGGTGAGATCGTCCGACCTCGCGGTGAGGTGGCTCGTGCGACGGAACGCTCGGAACAGAATGAGCAGTATTGCGGCGATCACAACTATTACAGGAATCCAGCCGCACGGCCAGCCGTGGTGTGTGTCTTCGTACGTAGTCCTTGATGAGTGGCGCATGCCTCGGTACTCCTGTCTCGCGCACTCTTTTATTCGGACCCGGACATCTGGAAACCCAGGCATTCGGGACGCTGAGGCGTTGCGGCGGGCTGAAGCCCGCCGCTCCACTCAGCGCGTCGGCTGCGGGTTCGGGCGCTCGGCGGCCGCGTGAATGAGCGGCGTGTCCGGCGCGGGCACGTCGAGCATCAGCCGCTCCGATGCCGGTGACGCCAGGACCCAGCCCAGATCCGCGTCCGTCACCGCGTGCAGGTCGATGCGCATCTGGTGCAGTGTGACGCCGGCGGCGGTGCACGCATCCATCAGCTCGCGAACGCGCGCCAGGGTCAGCTTCGCCGTCGACAGCACGATCGCCTCGGCACCGGTGCGTTCGCAGATGTCTTCCAGCGGGAGCGAGCCGTCGTGCACGCGCAGGCCGTGGAGGAACTTGCCCACTTTGCGGATGTCGTCGTCGATGAAGCCGACCGTCGTGTAGTTGAGCGCGTAGTTGTTGCGGATCTCGCGGTAGAGGAGCTCTCCGCCGTCGCCGGCGCCGTAGATCAGCGCGCGGCGTCCCGTGCGCTCATGCGGTGGGGGAACGATCTTGCGCAGCAGGCGGAAGGCGAAGCGGCTGGAGATGACGAACGTCGCCAGCAGCAGCGCATCGAGGATGAACGTCGTGCGCGAGAGTGCGTCCGGACGGAACGCGAAGACCACCAGGATCAGCGACGTCACCGCGCCGAGGGCCACGCCCTTGACCAGCACCATCACTTCACCGACGCCGGCGTAGCGCCACAGGCCGCGATACACGCCGACGACGAGGAACGCCGCCAGCTTGACGAACACCGTCAATGGGAGCGTTTTGAGGAAGAGCTGCCACTCCGGCGACGCGGCGCGCGCCGGGCCGAACACCAGCGCGTAGGTGACGTAGTGCGCCATCACGATCAGCGCGACGTCGAGGAAGACCTCGAACAGGCGCCGCTTGTACGAGAGGTCGATGAGGAACGAGACCACCGGCTTGCGCTTGGCCGCGGTGATCTCCTCGTCGCTGTACACGCGCACGCCGCCGAGGTAGACCCCGATGATGCCGAGGACGATGGCGAAGCCGCCGATCGCGGCCATGGCCACATCCAGCTCCACGTGACGCACCGACACCGCCAGCGCGCCGCCGAGGATGGCGAAGGCGTACAGCATCCACACCGCTTTGCGCTCCGACAGACCAAGGGCCACGAGGCGGTGCGAGGTGTGATCGCGTCCGCCGCGCGATGCCGCGCGTCCCGCCAGCTTGCGCATCAGCGTCACGAACGTCGTGTCGAAGATCGGGATGCAGAGCACGAGCACCGGCACCGCGAGCACGGCCATGACCGAGCGCGAGCGGCCGCCGCCGGCGTGCGCGCTGAGCAGCGCCGTCGAGGCCAGGAAGAAGCCGACGAAGAGCGAGCCGCAGTCGCCCATGAAGATCGACGCGGGGTTGTGGTTGTAGAGCAGGAAGCCGATCAGCGCCGCGCAGAACGCGCCGAGCATGATGGCCTCGCCGTGTTGCCCGTTCAGCCAGAACGTGATCGCCAGCGAGGAAGAGGCGATCGCCGCCACGCCGGCCGAGAGGCCGTCCATGTTGTCCAGCATGTTCACGGCGTTCGTCACGCCCACCAGCCAGAAGAACGTGATGGCCATGTTCAGGACGAACGATCCCGTCCACGGCAGCACCAGTCCGAAGTAGACGACCGCGGACGCGCCGAGAAGCTGGCCGACCAGTTTCTGGTAGGGCTTGAGATGCAGGAAGTCGTCGATGAGGCCGACCGTGAAGAGCGCGCTGCTGGCGATGATCACCACCCAGCTCTCCGTCGTGCGCGGTCCGATCGTGAGCAGCGCGATCATCGTGGCGATGTAGATCGCCACGCCGCCCATCATCGCCGTCGGCTTCGAATGCCAGCGGTCTGCTTTCGGCGCGGCGACCGCACCGATGCTCCGCGCGAACGCCCGCACCAGCGGCGTGACGACGACGGCGGCGATCAGGGCGACGAGAACCGGACTCAGGACACGAACGACAGCTGCGATCTGCAGGAAGCCTCCGAGATTGGCGACGAACCTGCAAAAGTTATTCGATGTCCGTCAGAATTTCAAGCGGACGCCGCGGTCGCGGGCATGCGTCCGGCGTGATACGCGACCACTTCGCGCACGATCGTATCCAGCGAAGTCTCCGGCCGGAAGCCGAGCAGATTCGCGATCTTGGTCGTGTCCGGAACGCGCCGCGGCATGTCTTCGAAGCCCGCTTCGTACGCCTCGCTGTAGGGAACGTACACGATCTCCGAGGTCGAGCCGGTGATGGCGCGGATCTTCTCGGCGAGCTGCGTGATCGAGACCTCTTCGGACGAGCCGATGTTGAACACCTCGCCGATCGCCTGCGGATGCTCGACCAGTTGCACGAGCGCCTTGATGATGTCGCCGACGTAGCCGAAGCAGCGCGTCTGCTCTCCCGTGCCGTAGACCGTGAGCGGGCGGCCCGAGAGCGCCTGCTTCACCAGCGTGGGGATGACCATTCCGTACTGGCCGGTCTGGCGCGGGCCGACCGTGTTGAAGAGGCGCACCACGATCGTGGGCAGCTTCTTCTCGTGCCAGTAGGCCAGGGCCAGGAACTCGTCGATGGCCTTCGAGCACGCGTAGCTCCAGCGGCCTTTGTTGGTCGCGCCCATGACCAGGTTCCCATCCTCGCGAAACGGCACCTGCTCGCTCAGTCCATACACCTCGGACGTCGAAGCGATGAGCACCTTCTTCTTTTTCTTGTTGGCGATGTCGAGGAGGATCTCCGTGCCGCGGATGTTCGTCTCGATGGTGCGCACCGGGCTCTCGACGATCAGCTTCACGCCGACCGCCGCCGCGAGATGAAGGACCACGTCGCACTGGTCGACCAGCTCCGCGACCACCGGGTAGTTCTGCACCGTGTCGATGGTGTAGTGGAAGTTCGGGTGGCGCTTCAGGTGCTGGATGTTGTCGATGCTGCCCGTGGAGAGGTCATCGATGATGAACACTTCGTCGCCGCGCTCGATGTAGGCATCGGAGAGGTGCGAGCCGATGAACCCCGCTCCGCCAGTGATGAGAATCCGCAAAACGTCACTCCTTGTGGTTTGAGCTCAGCGGCGCCGCCGGCCGAAACCGACCCAGTACGGAGGGCTGTCGCTGAATTCGATGTTTTCGAGTCCGGCGCGCTCCATCATGCTCCGGATCTCGTCGCGCGAGAATCGCTGCTCCAGGCGCGTGCCGAAACGATCCAGCGCGTCGGTGCGCATCGTGTAGAACGTGCGGCGCCGGTAATAGGCGAGCGGCATGTTGCGCGCGTTCCCGCCGAATTTTTCGACCAGCCGCGCCAGACGCGCCAGCGGCCAGTACACGATCGTGGCGAACACGTTACTGATCGAGGCGCGCAGCGCGTGGGGCGCGCGCGAAATGACGCGCCGCACGACGTCCGACGTCCGCCACAGTCCGCGATACCAGGCCGGCCGGTTGTCCAGCGAGTAGTAGAGGTACACCAGCAGCGGCGCGCCGGGCTTCAACTTGCTCACGCACGAAACGAGTCCGGCCTGCGTGTCGGGCACGTGATGCAGCACGCCCAGCGTGTAGCCGAAGTCGGCCGATGAATCGGGGAGCGGGATGTCGTCGACGCTGGCGTGATGGAAAACGACGTTCGTCGCGCCGCCGAGGCCTTCCTTCGCGACGTTCAGCGCCTCGGCACTGGCATCGATGCAGTGCAGCGTTCCCACGCGCGGCGCAACCAGGCGTGCCCAGCGTCCGCTGCCGCATCCGAGGTCGAAACCGACGGGATCGGGCGGAAGCGTGGCCCAGGGGAAGATGCGAAAGTACTCCTGAAACGCGCGCTGCGTTTCCTCCGCGGTCATGCCTGTCTGATCGAAGCGGGTCCACTCGTCGCCGAAGCCGGCCACGACGCGGGGATCGAGATTTCCTGTGGTTTTCACGGAGGCGGCGTCAGACAAGGGGGCGCATTATATGACATCGATTCATTGCGGCAGGTGCAAACGGTCCGCGGTGCGGCGGCGCACTTCGTCGGACGGAACCTCGAAGATCATGGGCGGGTGGAACTTCACGCCGCGCGCGTAATTTTCGACCGCCGCGTCGATGCGCCCGAGGCGGACCTGCACGTTTCCGAGTGCGAGGTAGATCTCGGGCCGCTGCTCCATTCGCAGCGCGTCCTCATAATGCCGTGCGGCTTCTTCGAAGTGCTCCATCAGCTCTTCATTCGACGCCACGAGCACCGGCACTCGCACCTCGGACGCACAGCGCAGCGGCTCGAGGCGCGCCAGATTGCGCTTCGCGCGCAGCGTCCGCGCGTACGGATCGGGGAGCTGCTCCGCGGCGATCGTGTCCGCCTCGACCTGCGAGACCACGGCGTTGCAGCGCACGGGCTCCCACGCGTAACGGACCAGAGCCCACGCGCTGACGGCGATCGCGGCGGCGAGCACGAGCACGCGCGCGATCATTCGGATTCACTCCATCCCGCGATCAATCCCGCGAACGCGACGAGCAGATGCCGCGTCACCGGCACGTAAATCGGAAACTGCGCGATCGCGAGCACCAGCAGCGTGCCGGCGAGCGGCAGCGCGAGGCGGCGCACGAAGCGCGCGCGCGCGTCGGCGGTCGAGGGGACGACCGGAGGCAGGCCTAGCCTCCGCGACGACCGTTCGTCATCTCGCACACCGGTCGCGGAGGCTAGGCCTGCCAGCGGGGTCCGGGGCCCGTGGCCCCGGCCGCCGGAGGCCTCCGGTCGTCCCCTGGCGGCGCGCACGAGCACGACGATTGCGACGAGGAACAGCGCATAGCCGATGACGCCCGTCTCCGCCAGGATCTGCACGTGGTCGTTGTGCACCTCGCCGAACATCAGGCCGCTCGTGCCGCGCAGCGCCGCCGCGCGGCGATCGAGCAGGCCGAGCTTGTACTCCATGTAGTGCGACTTGAACGCGCCCGGACCGACGCCTGTGACCGGATGATCGCGCAGCATCTCCAGTCCGGCCATCAGCGGCGCGACGCGTCCCGAGGTCGCCACTTCCCATCCCTGCTGTTCGGCGAGGTCCGGCACCGCGAGCAGCCGCGTGACGACCGGCACGTGCAGCGCGACGCCCAGTCCGAAGATCAATGCCACGGCCACGACCGCGGCGATGGCCCGCTTCGCCGAGCCGCCGACGGCGATCAGCACCAGCGCGGCGCCCAGCGCGATGAGCGCGCTCCGGGTCTCCGAGATCAGCACTCCGCCGGTCGCGCACAGCGCGCCGAACGCATAGAGCCACCGCCGCACGCCGCGCACGCTGATCGCGGCGATGACGAGAATCACCGCCGCCAGCGCCATGTAGGACCCGACGACGTTCGGGTTGTCGATCAGCCCCGTCGCGCCGAGGTGCGGCGGATCGGCGGGGTCGACGCGGAACGGCTGCCAGCGTCCGTACTCCTGCAGCGTCACCATCGCGGTGTTGAACGCGACGAGGGGAACGAGCACGTCGCAGATCACGAAGCCGATGCGCGGCGCGGCGTACCACACGGTTACGAAGAAGAGCACGCTGGTGAGGAACGTGACCAGCGAATCCGCGCTGTACGCGCGATTGGTCGACGTCGCGGTGCTGATCAGCATCCAGATCGTTGCCGCCGCGAGGACGACGACGATGGCGCGGCGCCGCAGCAACTCGCGAAGGCGCTCCGTCCCGTAAAACATCACCGCGGCGAGGACGCCCAGGGCGCCGAGAATGCCCGACGTGCGCGCCAGCGCTTCCTTGAGGACGCGGAAGCGGTCGATGGCGTCCGGCATCACCGCCAGCGGCACGAGCGCGACGGAAATCACCGCGAGCGCCGCAAGGCCGCTCGACAACCGGCCTTCGAGATGCGGGCGGCCGTGGGCGTGCGGGCGCGCTTCCATGCTGGTGTGGGCGCCGTGCGGGACGGCCGGCGGAGTATACAAGACCTCTCTTGAGCGATTACGCGCGCCGCGGGCCGGTGCATTTCGCCACGATGAATTCGTAGTCGGCGTCTTCCGCGATCGGTCGTGGATCGTAGAAGTTCCGCGGAGTCGGAACGACACTGCGCCGGAACTTCACCGCCTGCCGCAGGATTGCCGCGCCCCTGCGCCAGACCACGGCCACGGTATCGAACAAACGCGTCGTCCGCCGGGACTGTGGTGATTGCCCGTACAACACCACCTTGGTGAAGAAACGCTCGAGCATGGATTGGAACTCGTCCGGCGTCCATTCCACGACATGCCATGGATTCAGCGGCTTCGAGTGGAGCGTCGTGCGCGGATTGCGCACGATGCGGTTCGGCGTCGAGCAGACGAACACGCCATCGGAACGGAGCCCGGCTGCGACGTCGTGCAGCAGCGCATCCGGCCGGTCGATGTGCTCGATCAACTCGAGGGCGACGACGACCTCGACGGAGTCGCGCCGGAGCGGCAGCTGTTCGGCGCTCGCGGTCACCGCGCGCACCCTGCCGTTCGTAGTCCGCGGGACACGTTGCACGGCATCGATCGCGCGATCGACGGCGAACATCATCCGCGGCTTTCCCTCGACGATCGAGCGGGATCCTCTGCCTTCGCCGCTGCCGCAGTCGAGCACGGACCGGCCGGTCACGAGCGCGCGGCAGAACGCGTATCGCGCCTCGTGCTCGCGATCGAGCCAGGGTGGGAGCCGACTCGCTTGTGTAATGCGCTCCGGGTGACGCATGAACGGGAACCTCTCACGAAGCGGAGTGCGATGCATTCCCATGCCCGTCGCCGAGCGGCTGGGTCTCGTCGGCGGCGGCCGCGATCGCGTGACGGGTAATGAGCCAGATCATCTGCAAGCCGAGCCAGAACGCCTTTCCCGGGTCGCCGGTCACCGACGAAACGCCGACGCGCGGCTTGTAGTTCACCGGCACCTGCACGACGCGGTAGCGGTTCGAACGGCGCAGCGCGAGCGCCATCATCTCGGGCCCGAACTGGCTGCCCTTGATCCGGAATTGCTGCGCGAGCTCCTGCGCGAAGTCGCGCGTGATCAGGCGCATCGTGCAGCCGACGTCCGTGAGGTTCGGGCCGTTGAACAGAAACTCCATGTATTTCGCGACAGCCCAGTTGCCGGCGCGCAGGAACAGGCCCATGTTCGCGCCGCGCCAGACGAACTGCTGCGAGGTGCGGCTGCCGAAGACGACGTCGAAATCATCGGCGTACGCGAGCAGTTTGTGGATGTCCCGCGCCTCGAACGTGCCGTCCGGCTCGCATAGAACGATGTAGTCGCCCGTGGCCTCGCGCAGTCCGCGCTGGCATGCCGCGCCGTAGCCCTGTTCGGACTCGAAGATCTCGATGGCGCCGGTGCCGGCCACTTCCTCCGACGTCCCGGCCGCGGCATTGTTGTTGACGACGATCACTTCATCGGCCACGCCGGTGGCGAAGAAATCCTCGATCACGGGGCGGATCGAATCCTTCTCGTTGTACGTCGGCAGCACGACACTCACGCGCGGTGCCCGCTTCGGTTCGATGCGCGGCCGCTCCGGCGCTTCCATCACCCGCGTCGCGTCCCACTTCGGCAGCAGGAAAGCGATCCCGAGAATCAGTGCGAGATGGAGCGGCAGGATGGTCTTGTAGCCGTACGTCCACGGCGTGGCGATGACCACCGCGACCAGATGCGAAAACGCGAATGCGAGGACCGCGGTCCGGATCGCCCACGGCACGCGCCTCGTGCGCAGAGCAAAGACGAACGCGATGGGCAAGACCCAGAGCGTGGCCGGCGAGGGGATGCTGGGCGGCCCCACGAACGTGACGCCGAGGGTGAAGAGGATTTTCCGGATCTCGAGCCAGAGGACCGCCAGCGGGTGCTCGATCAGAATCTGCAGCACGAGCCGGACGGAATCGACCGCGCCGATCGGGTCTCCGTTCGGCCGGTACATCGACGGAAGCGGCTCCGTGCTCTCCGGCGCGAACATGAACATCGGCACCATCATGAACGACTGCACGAGCAGGACGAACCGGCGGGAGACGATCCAGTTCCGAAGCGTGAACGGCGAGACCGCCACGCCGAATCCGAAGACATAAGCGACCGCGCCGCGGACGCGCGTCCTGAAGGACCCGATGCGCTTCTGCAGCACGATGGCGCCCAAGGCGAAGGCCACGAAAATGAGGAACGACGGACGCGTGGCCGCGCCCAGGGCCGTCAGCGCGCCCGTGACTGCGAAACGCCACCACGCCGGACGCTCCATCGCCGCGATGAAAGCGGCCAGCGTGGCGAAGACCAGCGGGACATAAAGATTGTCCGAGAACGCCGTGGGCGTGTAGCCCCACAAGTACCGGAGCGCCAGGACGGTCAGGACGGCCAGCACTGCCACGAGCGCACCCTCGGTGATCCGCCGGCGCAGAATGCTCCAGAACACCGGAAAGAACGCGGCGATGCAGATCGCGTTGAACATCGGGATCGTGCCGAAGTCTTCGCCAAGCAGAGCGTGCGACGCCGCGAGTCCGTATGGATAGAGCGGGTAGTGGAAGTACGGCAGACCGAGGCCGTCGTCGTTGACCATGAGGATGCCGTTGAAAAGGACCATCCGCGCCTGCGCCTCGTACGTCAGGAAGTCGTTGCCCATTTGCATCGGCTCGGTGCGCTGACGCTCCGTGAGGTTGTTTTTGAAACCGAGCAGGAGGAAGAGCGCCACGATCGCGGTCACCGCGACCTTCGAATGCCGCTTCCAGATGTCTTCGAGGAACAGGTGCGTGACCGGCCGGTATGCGATGAGAAACGCGCGCATCAAGACGAGGAGAGAAAGGAAGCCCAGCGCGACGATGGCCGCCTTCGCCGCGCCGGCGCGTGACCAGTCGTCGAAGCGGTCGGCGGGAAGCACGACCACGTCGTCGAGGCCGCTCATCACGAACGCCGGTGCGACGTCGCGCGGTTTCTCGTAGGTCACGCGGATGACATGCGTTCCGGACTTTGCGAGCTGCGGCATCGGCACGGACGCGTTCTCAGGGTTCGTCGCGTGGAAGACGCGCGTGCCGTCGACGTCGATCGTCACCGTGCCCGCGGCTGCGATGCGCGCCGTGCGCGCGGCGCCGGGCCGTACGTACCCGGTCCACTCCACGCGCAGCGGGTAGGCGACGTCGCGCGCCAGCACGTCGTACTCGACAAAGGCATCGGGCGGCGGAGAGTTGACGAATTGCAGCCCGAACAGCGCACGGGTGAAGGCCAGATTCCGGTCGATGCGGTAGAAGCGCGTCTCCTGGTCCTGATAGAAACGCTGCAGCGTGAGGTGGCTTTCCGCCGCGCGCCAGGTCTTGACCCACCAGTAGCGGCCTTTCCACCCCGCCTCGAACGTCATCGGTGCGAGCACGAGTTTCAGCACCGCGAGGACCGCCAGGACCAGCAGCCAGCCGGCCGGCACGCGGCGTCGCGGCGGAAACAGCAAACAGAACAAGGCCAGCACGAGGAGCGGAAAGAAAAGCGCCTGCGTCTTGAGCGCCATCGGCAGGCCGGAGAATGGCGTGCGGTCCGGACCCGGAAGAACGAGGAAGGCGACGAACAGCGCGAATGCGAGCCACCACGACAGACGAGCACCGCGCGTCGACCCGGCGAAGGGGACGTTAAAATCCTGGCCGCTGTTCAGACGTACGGGCATGAGCGCCACGGCTTCCCAAGTGTTGAGTACGTCGTGCAGGAAGGGCGGCAAATTATACAAGACCTCTCTCGCGCCACACGCGACGAGCTCAGCGCGGCCTTGCGCGAGGCCGCGATGCTGCACGAAGACGAGGCGTTGGCAATCCTCGACAACCCCTTCGTCACGCCGCAGCACATCGGCCGGATCGCGCAGACTCCGCGCCTGACCGGCTTCTACGCCGTGCGCGTGCGCGTCGTCGCGCATCGCCAGACGCCGCAGGCGCACGCGGTCAAGCTCGTCCACTACCTCTACTGGTTCGATCTGGTTCGGCTCTCGATCGACGTGCAGGTGCCCGCGCCGGTGCGCCGCGCCATCGACACGCTCCTCGTCAGCCGCGCCGACAAGCTCTCCCTCGGCGAGAAGGTCTCGTCCGCGCGCCGCTGCTCGCCGGCGCTGATCAAAGTCTTCCTCTACGATCCGCATCCGCTCGTCTTCGAGTCGCTGCTCGTCAACAAACGGCTGCGCGAGGACGACCTGCTCGCGCTCATCGCCTCGGAGCGCGCCACGCGGGAGCAGTTGCTGATGATCGCCGCCGACGCCAGGTGGTCCTATCGATACGCGATCCGCAAGGCGCTCGTGCTCAACCCGTCGACGCCGAGGGCGGCCGCCGCGTCGCAGTTGCGATATCTCTCGCAGCGCGACCTGCGCGCGATCCACGCCAATCCCGAAACGTCCGTCTACCTGCGCCGCTGCATCGAGCGCCTCGGCAGCGCGAAGCCCGCCCTACATTAGAATGCGGGACGGATGTCTGATCACGACCCGCAGCCGCGCGACGCGGCGTCGGAGCTGGCCTCGTTCGGCGAAGAGCTCCGCCGCGAGCGCGAGATCCGCGGCATCTCCCTCAAGGAGATCGCCGACGCGACGAAGATCAGCAAGCGCTTCCTCGACGCCTTGGAGCGGAACGATCACCGCACGCTTCCGGCGCCCGTGTTCACGCGCGGCTTCGTGCGCGAGTACGCGCGCTACGTCGGCCTGAACGCCGAGGAGATGGTCAACCGCTACAACTTCGCGGCGTCGAACGACGATCGCATCGAGAAGCCGCCGTCGATGGCGAAGTATCCGGAGCAGTTGCCGAAGGACATCAGTCCCAGGCCCCCCGCCAAGCGCGGCATCCCGCCCGTGATCACGCGCGTGAACAGCGGCGTGATTTTCGCGGTGATCATCGCCGTCGCGCTGGCGGCCGTCGCGTATTGGGGGGTTCAGTACAAGCGCCGCGAGCGCGAGCGCACCGAGGCGGCGAACGCCATTCCCGTCACCACGCGGCGCGCCGAGATTCCCGCGCCCGCGCCGCCGCCTGCGCAACCCGATGACTCCAAACTGCGCATGACCATGGAGGCGACCGCCCAGTCCTGGGTGGAGCTCGATGCCGACGGCAAATCCGTGCTCCACGACACCGTGGAGAAAGGCGATCGCCGCGAGTTCGAGGCCAACGAGCAGTTTCGCTTCCGCAAGATCGGCAACGCCGCGGGTCTCATCCTCACCATCAACGGCGCGAGAGTGCCGCCCCTCGGCAACGACGGCGACGTGATCAGCAACCGCGTCTTCGACCGCAACTCCCTGGCCGAGATCCGTTCCCCCCAGGAAAATCCATGACCACGAGCTCGCACGAAGAGCTGACCGCGTCGTCCGTGATCGCGCTGATCCAGTCGGGCACTTACCCGCGGGACATCGTCATGAACATCGCCCGCGGATTTCTGCCGCTGGCGCAGGAAGACCTCGTGGCCGTGCTGGCCTACCTCGGCACGACGGGCGATCTCGAGCTCGCCGACGTCGCCAGAACCTCGATGGGCGACGTGCCGTCGCGCGTCATTGCCGAATTCGCGGCCAACGAGAGCGCGCCGCCTGAGCACCTGGAGCGCCTGCTTCGCGCTACCAGCGATCCGTTCGTGCTGGAGGCGCTGATCCGCAACCGCGTCGTCTCCGACGCCGCGGTCGCCGACCTCGCGCGCCGGGCCGAGTCGCGCGTGCAGGAGGTCATCGTCATCAATCACGCGCGCATCCTGCGGGCGCCGGAGATCCTGGACGCGCTGCTCGAGAATCCCGGTCTGACTCCGAACACGCGGCGCATGGTGCTGGAGGTGCGCGAGGAGTTCTTCGTCAAGAAAGCGCGCCGCGAGGAAGAGGAGGCGGAGATCGTCGACCTCCCGCTCGACCCGATCGCGGACCTCATCGAGCGCGCCGAGGAGGTGGATCGGGACGAAGAGCAGCGCGCGGCGCACACCCTGGCGCTGAACGAGCTGGAGAAGACCGACGAAAAGGCGGCCGCGGTGTGGACGCGCCTGCAGTTCATGAGCGTGGCCGAGAAAGTGCGCCTGGCTTTCCGCGGCGACCGCACCATTCGCATGCTCCTCGTGCGCGACCGCAACAAGCTCATTTGCGCCTCGGTGATGCGCAATCCGCGCATGACCGAGCAGGAGGCGGAATCGATCGCCGGAATGCGCAACGTCGACGACGAAGTGCTGCGGATTCTCGGCACGCGGCGCGACTGGATCGGCAAGTACAAGATCATGCACACCCTCGTGCGCAATCCGAAGGCGCCCGTGGGGGTTGTTCTCCCGTTCGTCAATCGTTTAACCTTGCGTGATTTGAAAGGGTTGAAGGACGACAAGGGGGTCCAGCAGGTCGTTCGAGAAATGGCGCGCAAGGCCTACATGATGCGCGCGGCGAAACAGTCCGGATGAAGGTCAACTATTACGAGGTTCTCGGCGTGGAGCGGTCCGCCAGTGCCGATGTCATCCGGGCACGCTTCCGCACGCTCGCGCGGGAGAACCATCCCGACCGCTATCGCGGCCCCGACAAGGCCGACGCGGAGCGCAAGTTCCAGGTTCTCACCGAGGCCGTCAACATCTTGACCAATCAGGAAAAGCGGCGCCAGTACGATTCCGAGGTCGCCGGCGGCGGCGGCCAGGGCACGGTCGACTTCGCCCAGATCGCCAAGGCCTACCTCTCCATCGGCGTCAAGGCCTACAAGGAAGGCAACTGGCTCGGCGCCTACGAGAACTTCGACCTCTCCACCAAGCACAATCCCCAGGACGCCAAGGCTTTTCACTACGCGGCCATGGCCGCGGCGCGCATTCCGTCGCACACGCGCCAGGCCGTGCAGGCCATCGAGGCCGCACTGCACCGCGAGCCGATGAATCCTCTTTTTCTCAAGGACGCCGGCCTGCTCTGCAAGCGCGCCGGCCTGACCGCGAAAGCGGAACGCTATCTCGAAGAATCACTGAAGTGGGACGCCTCCAACATCGAGGTGCAAACGGCGCTCGCGGAGCTGCGAGAGACCAGAGAGCCGGGAAAGGGCGGTTTCTCGATCTTCGGGAAACGCTGATCGGGCATGGATGTGAAAGCGTTCGGTCTCACCCACGTCGGCCGGCAGAGGCAGCACAACGAGGACGCGTTCCTCGTCGAGAGCGACGCGCGCCTCTTTCTCGTGGCCGACGGGATGGGCGGTCACGCGGCGGGCGAGATCGCGTCACGCATCGCCGTGGACTCGATCTCCGAGTTCATCCTGCACACCAAAGAAGACGACGGCACCTGGCCGCACGCCTACGACGAGCACTACCGCCGCTCCACCAACCGCCTCATGGCCGCGCTGCGCATGGCCAACACGCGCGTGCTCGAGGCCATGCGCAAGGACGCGCGTCTGCGCGGAATGGGCACGACCGTCGTGGCCGCGCTGGCGGACGAGGAGACGGTGTCCGTCGCGCACGTCGGCGACTCGCGCGCGTACCTCATTCGCGACGGACAGCTGTCGCGGGTCACGAACGATCACTCCTGGGTCTTCGAGCAGGTGCAGGCCGGAATGCTGACCGAGGCGGAGGCGGAAAAGCATCCGCTGCGCAACGTCATCACCCGCGCCCTCGGCGGCGCGCTGCAGGTCACGCCGGACGCGTCGGAGATCGAGGCGAAGGCCGGCGACGTCGTACTGCTGTGTTCGGACGGCCTGACCGGCATGGTCCCTGAAAGTGAGATCCTGCGAATCGTGACGGAGAACGACAGCGACCTCGAAAAGGCCTGCCGCCAGCTCATCGACGCCGCCAATGAGCGCGGTGGACTCGACAACGTC
>DATLBM010000653.1:0-7955 GCA_035526885.1 Thermoanaerobaculia bacterium
TGCAGCGAGTTCGCGCGCAATGCGGGCCTCGCGATCGAGGACATCGTGCGCTTCGACGAAGCCGAAAACGGCGTCGCCAAGGATCGGTGTGCCTTCATTCTCAATTGCCAGGAGTCGCCGGGACTGGGCGCGGCATCGCGAACGAGCGTTGCCGATGTCAACAGGTATCCGCAGTTCCTCACGGCCGACACGAGCGGTTGGATGATGCTCAACCTCGATCAACCAGGCGAAGCATCACAGGCATGGGTGACCGCGTCGATGTCCGCCGGCAGCCTGTCGGTCGACATCGAGGCAGCGGCGCTGGGGAACGGATGCGCACCCGCCGCGCCGCCGAGCGACTTCTCGACCGGTGCGATTCCCATCGCGCCTTCGAACACCCGCGACGACAGTTGCGACATCGCGCTCCTCCCCGCCGCCACGCTTCTGCTTCCGCACTTTCGCGTCGACCAGAATGCGAAGACCGTCACCACGCTGCTCTCGGTTACGAATACGACGCGCGAGGATCGCATCGCGCGCGTCACGTTGTGGACCGATCTGGCCGTGCCCATCCTCACCTTCAACGTGTTCCTCACCGGGTACGACATGCAGAGCATCGATCTGTACGACGTGATCGTGCGGGGCGTGATCGGATCCGGCACCAGCTCGGAGGGCCGCCGCGGCCCGCACTCCGCGCGCAACCGCGACATCGAGCTGGGAGGCTGCGAGGCGCTCCCCGGCCCGCTGCCGCCCGAGCTCGCCCAACGCGCGGTGCTCGCCTTCACCGAGGGCATCACCGAGGATTGCGGCGAGGTCGGCCTCGTCCACACGTTCGCCACCGGCTACGCCACGATCGACGTCGTGCGCAACTGCGCTTCGGTCGATCCCGAGGAGCCGAGCTACTGGACGCGCGACGTGGCGTTCGACAACGTGCTCACCGGCGACTATCAGGTGGTCGATCTCGCGATGGGCGCCGCGGAAGGCGCGCCGCTGGTGCACATCCGCGCGGTGTCCGAGGGCGCGCGCAACGAGCACACGTTCTACTCGCGCCTATCGAACGGTCGAGACGCGCGGCAGCCGTTGCCGTCCACCTTCGCTGCGCGGTGGAACAAGTCCGGGGGCGCAACGCTGTTCGAGATCTGGCGTGAGGCCGCCGCCGGCATCACGTGCGGCCGATTCGATCGCTCGTGGCGGCGGTTCGCTGATCTCGTGCGCTTCGACGACGACGAGAACGCGGTTGCCGAACGTCCTCAAGCGCGATTCGAGCCCATCGACGTGGTGCCCACTCTGCCTTCGACGTCGCGAACCCACATCGACGACGCGAGCGTGTACCCGCAGCTCTTCAACGGCGCGACGAGCGGCTGGATGTACTTCAATCTCAACGACCCCGCCGACGCGCATGCCACGCAGGCCTGGGTCGCGGCCACACAACTCTCGATCTCCCGCGGCCTCACTCGCCGCGACGCCGTGGCCCTCGGCAACGGCTGCTCGCCCCCGGTCGCTTCAAGCGAGCCCGCGAAAGGAACCGCGGTCATCGGTCCGGCGCCGAAAAGGAATCGATGATAGGTTTCGCCGCGCATGATCGAGCGAATCGTCGTCGCGGTGGATTTCTCCGAGGCTTCGCGCCGGGCTGCGCGGTACGCGGTGGAAACGCTGGGGCCGCAGTTGCGCGCCGAGGTCATCTTCGTGACGGTGCTCGACCCGAGCGATCTGCGTGTGGCCATGAGCGCGGGGCTGCACGGCTTCGACACCGATGCCGAGCTGCGCGGCCAGGTGCGCGACTGGATCGAGGAGCAGTTCAGGAAGATCGAGTCCGCCGATGACGCCGTGAAAGCGCGGCGCGACGTGCGGCGCGGCCTCCCCGAGCGCGAAATCCTCGAGGCCATCCACGAGCACAACGCGGACATGGTGGTCATGGGCGCGACCGGCATCGGCCGCGTGTTCCCCCTCGGCAGCAGCAGCGAATACGTGCTCCGTCACGCCAAAGTGCCGGTGGTGCTCCTCGGCGGCGAAGAGGGCTGAGCCTTAATGACGCCCTGGACGGGCTGAAGCCCGTCCTACGTCGAGTGGGTTCGCATTTTGAAAGGGCAGTGCTCGATGACCCGGCGCGCCTCCATCCTGTTCGCGTTCCTGCTCCTGACGCTCACCGCCAGCGCGCAGGACACGTCGGTTCTGCTCGCGCGCGCCTGGCCGGCCTCGTCGTACGCGGGAGTACGCGATACGGGCGCGGGCGTGGGCATCGTCTTCAGCCCCGACCTCAGCGTCCCCAACAACTGCGCGTTCTACACGGCCCTCGGCTTCGCCTGCTTCGAGAGCGCCGACTGGCTGGAGATCCTCAGCGGCATACACGGCTACAACCTCGCGCATCCCGGACGGCGCATCCGCACGATCATCCTCGAGACGCACGGCACCAACGGCCACGGCCTGCGAGTGCAGACCGGAAAGAAGGAAACGGACGACCGCTCCTACATCTCCGTCGGCGCGCTCGAGGAGTGGCTGGCCCCGGTCGGCGTGAAGAACATCATCATCAGCGCGTGCAACTCCGGACGCCTGCTGCGCCCCGAGATCTATCTCAAGCTGAATCCCAATCCCGGCGACAAGCTCTTTCTCCCCGCCACGCGCGGCATCATCGACGCCACCGACGTTTTCGATCCCACGAACACGCCGATCACCGTGATCACGCCGGGCGCGAGCCAGATCGAGACGACGCTGGTCGGCTCGCTGCGCGAGCTCGCGCCGTCCACGCGCGAAGCGCTGGAAAGCGCGGCCAAAGAGAAAGGCGTGAAGCTGCCGGCACAGTTCGCCGTCTCGGAGATGTTCATCAAGATGCTGCTCCGCGATCCCGCGCTCGAACTGCGCACCGGCGCGTACGTCGAGGAGCTCTCGAAAGTGCAGACTTCTCCGCGCGCCAGCGAGCGAATCTTCACCGCGTTCGTCGCGCATCTGAACTACGTCGCCGCGCGCAATCCGCGGGCGCAGACGGCCAGCGCCGCCGCGGCGCGTTGATGTAGCATCGGCCGGTGGACGTTTCCTCCATCCACCACCCGTCGCCCGCGCTCTTCAAGTACTACGTCCTCTCCTCGTTCCTCCTCGGGCCGCTGTTCTTCATCCCGCTCGTCTACCTCTACTTCCGCTATCACACGATGCGGTACGACTTCGACGAGGAAGGGATCTCCATGCGCTGGGGCATCCTCTTCCGGCGCGAGATCACGCTGACGTACGCGCGCATCCAGGACATCCATCTCACCAGCAATCTGCTGGAGCGATGGCTGAGCATCGCGCGCATTCAGATTCAGACCGCCAGCGCCAGTTCGTCGGCGGAGATGACCATCGAGGGACTGCACGAGTTCGAGGCCCTGCGCGATTTTCTCTACACGAAGATGCGCGGCGTGCGCGCGCACCCGATGGCGGCGCCGCAACATCAGGACGCACTCACCGCCGCTTTGCACGAGGTCGCGGACGCGCTGCGCGCCGTGCGTGAGTCGCTGGAGAAGCGATGAGCTGGCGCAACTCGGTGCTGCATCTCCTGCGCGTGCCGCACGAGCCCGAGCCGCCGCCCGGATCGCCGCCGCGCGTCTTCCGCGCCGCGCCGAACTTCTTCACGCTGCGCGCGCTGCGCTGGGCGCTGACGCGCTTCCTCGCGCTCATGGGCCTGGTCTTCGGCTTCTGGTTCGTCGAGCTCCTGCATCGCATGCACATCCCGACGCCCGTGCTCTGGACGCTGCGCATCCTCGAGGTTCTCGGCTGGATGTTCTTCGCGTTCGAGGCGTTCGTGGGCTGGACCATCGTCCGTCTCGACTACGAGCTGCGCTGGTACATGCTCAGCGATCGCGCCATCCGCATCCGCGAAGGCATCCTCACCATCCGCGAGAAGACGATCGCGCTGGCGAACGTGCAGAACATCTCGATCCGCCAGGGCCCGCTGCAACGCGCCCTCGGCATCGCGGACGTGGAAGTGAAAACCGCGGGCGGCGGCGGGACGTCGAGCGAGATGGATCGCAAGAAAGCAGGCGGCGAGCCGATGCACGTCGCGTACTTTCGCGGCGTCGCCAACGCCCCGCAGATCCGCGACCTGGTCCGCGAAGGCGCCCGTCTCCAGAAAAACGCCGGCCTCGGCGACCCGGACGAAGCGGAGCACAGCGACGTGGTGACCGAGCTGCTGCGCGAAGCGCGTGCGCTCCGCGCCGCGCTTTAAACCGCCGCCGGCGCCGCGATCTCCAGTCCCGTGTTCGCCTTCACGTTCTCCCGCACCTGCGCGGTCATGCGCAGTTGCAGCGCCTCGAAATTCGTGAACAGCGACGACGCCGGCGCGTCGTCGTCGAGCTCTGGCGCGATCGATTGCGCGGGGAGCTTGTGGATCAGCGCGAAGCGTTCCGCCGGCGCGGGGTGGCTGTCGTACATCGTCGACTTGCGGTTCAGCGCTTCTTCGATGGCGGAGCTCACGTCGTCCGCGGCCTTCGCCGGCGCGTATGTGTAGAGGTTCGACAGCGGGATCTGTCCATTCACCACTTCTTTGAGCGTGCACTCCACGTGCGCGTCGAACTGCACGCCGCGCGTCACCACGTGACGCAGCCCCGCCTCGAACGCATCCGCGCCGTACGCGAACACCGCCCAGCGGTCGGCCAGCACTTCCTGCAATCGAGACGCACCTTCCGAGATGCGCAGGAACAGGCGATGAAACGCGTTCACGAACAGCCAGGCCGGGTTGTACCAGGTGGCCACGCCGCCTTGCGCGAGTCCGATCGCCGTCGCCATCAGCGAGCGCCGCACCGACAGGGCGAACGCGCCGCCCGCGGTGTCGCGATTGGAGAAGTGACCGTACTCGTGTCCGAGGATCGACTTGAATGGGCGGACGGCGAGACCGTCCAGTGCGGCGACGCCGAGGATCAGGCAGCGCTCCTTGCCGCGCTTGCGCTCCATGACCGCGACGTCCGTCGACGGCGTGAGGTACACGTTGTCCACCGCGTGCGTGCCGATCTTCGCGGCCACGCTGTCGAGGAGTGCGCGCAGTTTCGGCTCGTGCTCGAGCTCCAGACGAAGACCGGGATCTTCGTCCTTCGCGCGGATGAAGAGGCTTTTCAGCATCGACCACACGCTCACGCCCGCGACGCACACCGCGAGGATCACGAGCTTGACGGGGATGTGCCCGAGGACGAACGTCGCGTAGATGATGCCTCCGCTGAGCGCGAGCACGAACGCGATGACGATGGGAATCGAGGCGTAGTAGAACGCGCAGCAGATGCCGAGGACGATGCGGTAGAGGCGGCGGACGGTGAGGCTGAGATCGTCCGTGCGCTCCGCCGCGCGCAGGGCCATGCGGCTGAGGATTGCACCCGCGAGCAGCATCACGCCGAAGCCGGCGAACCAGCCGAGGAGGCCGAACACGGCGGGCTTCCACCAGCGGACGTAAAAGGGCTTCGTCGACTGCACCCACTGCAGCGCGGACTCGTAATCCTGCTGCGGCAGTCCGAATGATTTCGCGCGCACGACCGCGGCGTTGGCTTCGTCGTAGTCGCCGTCGTTGACGGCGAGCACCGCGCGGAGCATGTGCGTCTGCAGGTCTTTCGGCGCAAGGCTCTCCAGCCGCACGGTGGCTTCGCGAATCATGTCCAGATCGCCGAGCTCCTGTCCGGCCTGCGCCAGCATGAACCAGGCGTACGAATCCTCGGGATCGAGCACCGTCGCCTCGCGCGCGAGCTTCGCGGCCTCGCTCGCGTCGGTCTTCGTGGCGAGCATGATCATCGCCAGCGTCGTGAGGTTTTCGTCGGAGCGTTCCTGCTCCACGGCCTGCCGGCCGTGCGCGAGCGCCAGGTCCTTCCGGTCGGCGCGCAACTCCTCGGCCGCCTGGCGGCGCAGCGCGTGGACGAACGTCGGCACGCGACCATAGACCTTTTCATAGAGCGCGACGGCGTCCGCGTGTCTGTCGGCCTCGCGCGCGGCGTTGGCCTGCTTCCACATCGAGACGGCCTGCGCGTCCTGCGCCGCCAGCTCTTTCTCGATGCGCGCGTCGAACTCCGCGGGAGTCTCCGCAAACGCAACGACGCACCACGACAACAGCACGGCAAGCACGGCGAACTGCTTCCGCATGAAAGGCCTCCGGGAACTTTGGACGATTGGACGGCGGGAAGTGTAGCAGCAGCACGGCTGTTGAGGGGCCGCGCATGATCTCCTTCAGCAACGTCAGCAAGCAGTACGGAAAGCAGGTCCTCTTCGTCGAGGCCTCGTTCCAGCTCAACCCCGGCGAGAAGGCCGGCCTGGTGGGGCCGAACGGTGCCGGCAAGTCGACGCTCTTCCGCATGATCACCGGCGAGGAGTCCGAGGACGACGGCGTGGTGAACGTGCCGAAGAAGGTCTCCATCGGCTACTTCAAACAGGAAGTCGACGAGATGAGTGGACGTCCCGTGCTCGATGAAGCCATCGCCGGCAGCGGACGCCTCGGCGATCTGCATCACGAGCTGCTGGAGCTCGAACAGAACCTGCACGATGAAAAAGCACTGGAGCGCTACGGTGAAGTGCAGGAGGAGTATCAGCACCTCGGCGGCTATGAGCTCGAGGCGCGCGCCCGCGAGGTGCTGCACGGCCTCGGCTTCGAGGACGCGCAGATCGACGGCGACGTCGGCGCGCTCTCCGGCGGCTGGAAGATGCGCGTGTCCATGGCCAAGATCCTCCTCGGCAACTTCGACGTGGTGCTCCTCGACGAGCCCACCAACCACCTCGACATCGAGTCCATCGTCTGGCTGGAAGGATTCCTGAAGTCCGTGCCCTCGACGATTCTCATGACCTCGCACGATCGCGACTTCATGAACCGCATCGTCACGAAGATCATCGAGATCGACGACGGCGACATCCTCACCTACTCCGGCGACTACGACTTCTACGTGCGCGAGCGCGAGCAGCGCGAAGCCAATCAGGAAGCGGCATACGCGCGGCAGCAGGCCAAGCTGGCCAAGGAGCAGCGTTTCATCGATCGCTTCACCGCGCACGCCGCGAAGGCGGCGCAGGTGCAGAGCCGCGTGAAGATGCTGGAGAAGCAGGAGCGCATCGAGCCGCCGAAGAAACGCCGGGCCATGAAGTTCGACTTCCGCTCGCCGCAGCGCTCGGGCGAGGACGTGGTGGCGATGAAGGACGTGCACAAGAGCTTCGGCCCGCGCACGATCTACGACGGCTTCGATTTTCAGATCCGCCGCGGCGAGCGCTGGTGCGTGATGGGCAAGAACGGCGCGGGCAAATCGACGCTCCTGAAGATGGTGTCCGGCGCGCTGACGCCCGATCGCGGCACGGTGCGCCTCGGCGCGAGCCTGAAGATGGGCTACTTCGCCCAGCAGTCACTCGATCTGCTCGATCCCGAGCTCACGGTGATGGAGCAGATGCAGAAGGACTTCCCCCTCGAAGGCATCGGCACGCTGCGCAATCTCCTCGGGGCGTTCCAGTTCTCGGGCGACGATGCGGACAAGCGCGTTCGCTCGCTCAGCGGCGGCGAGAAATCGCGGCTGGTGATGGCGCGCATGCTCCTCGATCCGCCGAACTTTCTCGTGCTCGACGAGCCGACGAACCATCTCGACCTGGCCACGAAAGAGATGCTCGTCGACGCGCTGAAGGACTTCGAAGGCACGATGCTCTTCGTGTCGCACGACCGCACGTTCCTGCGCGGCCTCGCCAACCGCGTGCTGGAGCTGGCGCCGGAAGACCACTCCTCGCCGCTCGCCTACGGAGGCTCGTACATCGAGTACGTGGAGAAGACCGGACACGAGGCGCCGGGCGTGCACACGTAGCGTCTGGTCGCTGACGCTCGGGGGACGACCGGGAGCGCCTCCGGCGGCCGGGGCCGCGGGCCCCGGACCCCGCTGACAGGCCAAGCCTCCGCGCGGCAGTGTTCGTTAATCTCGCAGACGTGTCGCGGAGGCTTGGCCGGTCAGCCGGGTCCGGGCCCGGTGGGCCCGGCCGCCGGAGGCGCTCGCCGTCGTCCCCCGAGCGTCAGC
>DATLBM010000654.1:0-2755 GCA_035526885.1 Thermoanaerobaculia bacterium
ACTCGTTGGATTGGATCGGCGTAAAGGTACGCCTCTCCCCCGGCGCGGCGCAAGGTGAGAATCGAGCGGAAATCGAGTGAATCCGGGCTCAGCGCGGCGAGTACACCGCCACCTCGTTGTGGTCGTTCCGTACTGCCGTCGCGAATGCCCCGATGCGCGGCGTCACGCCGCCCGAAGCGAGCGGCGTCACGCGCGACGCTGGTGATCGCGCGTTCCGATGATGACGTACGGCATCACGATCGGACGCGGCGGCGACCGCTCCCGGCTCGATGTTCGCGGCCTCGCAGCCCTCGTCAATCGGACAGGCGCGAGATCGAGAAAGCGCACGCCGTTGCCGGCCACGCGCTGCGGTTCATTCGCGGATTTTCTCACTGCCCAGCGGCCATTCGCCGCGGAGGAAGTGGCGGATGGCGCCAAAGAATGCGACCGGGTCGTCGATCCACAGTCCATGCGCGGCGCCGTCGACTGTCACCAGTCGCGCGTCGGGGAGTGACGCCGCCCAGGCGCGTCCGCCTTTGTAGTCCGCATTGCGATCGCGATTGCCGTGAATCACCAGCACCGGCATGGCGATCTTCTTCATCTCCCCGGCACTCAGCGACGACGCGGTGATGGTCGGCCAGAGATGCTGGAAGGTGCCCATGAAGTTCTGCTCGTTCTCGTAGGCGCACGAGGAGACGTCGAAGCGCGAAGCGTGCTTCGGATCGCCGGCCATGCGATACGCGGCCACTTTCCAGTAGGCCTCGCAGATCTCGCGCGGCGTGGCGGTCTTCGACGCGCGCAGCTCATCCAGCTTCCTGACCAGTTCATCGGGCGCGCCGAACGTGCCCTGCTCCGGCGCCGGCATGTCCGCGAACCGGTTCGCGCCCGGCGCGAGCTGGATCACGCGCGATACGTGCTCGGGATGCGCGGCCGCGTACATCGCCACGACCTTGCCGAGGTACGAGTAGCCGACGGGGATGAACTTGTCGAGCTTGAAGAACGCGCGCACGGTCTCCAGGTCGGCGACGTCCTGGTCGATGGTCAACATCTTGACGTCCGAGACGCTGGAGCGTCCCCGGCTGCGGCCGTCGTACGTGATGACCGTGGCCACGTCCGCAAACGGACTGAGAGGCTCGAACAGCGCGAAATCCAGCGCGGCGCCGACGATCGTGAGCGGACTGCCGTTCGAGAGCTTGCGGTAGTGCAGCTTCACGCCGTCGGGCGTGGTGACGAAGCCTTCCTCGAGCTTGGGAGCGTCGGTCACGCCGGGATGGCCGGGACCATCGATGACCACTTTCCACGCGCCGTCGGACTGCTTCTGCCACACGGACGCGAACTGGCTGAGGAACTTTCCGTCGGCGTCGACGACGGGGCCCAGCGAGAAGCCGATCTTCCCGCCGGCCACGACTTCCACGCGCTCCGGTCCCCACGCGAACGGCGCCACCGGACCTTCGAAGAAGCGCGACCAGCGCGCGATGACGGCCTGCTTTCCGCGCGACGCGCCCATGGCGCCCATGAACACCGCATCGTCCGCAACGTACGAGAAGAACCTGGCCTTGTCGCGGTCGGCGAAGGCTTTCGCGAAGTTCGTTTCGGCCTGGCGGACTTCTTCGACGGCGTCGGCGAAGAGGGGGATGGTCATCGCAATGGTGAGGACCGTGGCGAGGAGTCTCATAGGCTCACAGTCTCACAGTCTCATAGGGGATGAAGTCAAGCTCCTGTGAGACTGTGAGGCTATGGGACTGTGAGGCTCGGGCTATCGCCGAACGAGATTCTTCAGAATGAAAAGGACATTCGCCGGCCGCTCCGCGAGGCGCCGCATCAGGTACGGATACCACTCCGTGCCGAACGGGATGTACACGCGCATGCCCCAGCCGTCCTTCACGAGCTGCTCCTGCAGATCGCGGCGCACGCCGTACAGCATCTGAAATTCGAACGCGCTCGGCGGGACGTTCTCTGCGCGCGCGAAGTCGATCGTCGCGGAGATCATCTTCGGATCGTGCGTGGCGATGCCGTGGTAGACGCCGCTCTTGAGCAGGATCTTCATCAGCTTGACGAAGTTCGCGTCGACGTCGGCCTTGTCCTGGAACGCGATCTGCGCCGACTCTTTGTACGCGCCTTTGCACAGGCGGATGCGGATGCGTTGCGCGCAGAGATCGTTGACGTCTCCCTCGCTGCGATGCAGGTAGGCCTGGATGACCGCGCCGACGTGGTTGGCGTGGCCGGGCTGGCGATGCAGCTCCTGCACGATGTCCAGCGTCTTCTGCGTGTACGGCGAGCCTTCCATGTCGATGCGCACGAAGTTGTTGATGCGCACCGCATGCGACACGAGCTCCGAGGCGATCTTCCGGGCCTCGGACTCATCGACGTCCAGGCCCATGTGCGTGAGCTTCATGCTCACGTTGGCGTTGAGCTTGCGCGCGTCGAGCTGGTCGAGCATCTCGTGATAGAGCTGCGCGCTGTGGCGCGCCTCATCGAGATTCGTGACGTTCTCGCCGAGGTTGTCGACGCTGACGGTCATACCGAGGGCGTTGGTTGCGGCAGTCGCGCGCAGGGCGTCCTCGACGGACATGCCCGCAACGAAGCGGAGCGACAGCTTGCGGCCGACCGCCGAGCGCTCGGCGATGCCACGCAAAATGCGGCTTTCAGAGAGTGCGATGAAGAAGGCTCGAAACATGGCGTGCAGGATGAAGCGCGGCGCATTCTATGTGAAAGTACCCAGCCTCGGTGTGATGGTCAGACCGCCTTGGCGACCGCAATCGCACAGACGCGCGTC
>DATLBM010000655.1:0-2239 GCA_035526885.1 Thermoanaerobaculia bacterium
GCCCACGGTGACGATTGCGTGGGCGGATTGGGCGGCCGAGGCGACTTTTCTGCGGACGGTGCTGCCGGGGACGGAGATTCCGCTGATCCTCGTCGCCAACGACTACTTCTTCGAGCGCGACCAGATCTACGCGCAGAGCTCCCAGGGCAACGACGATTCTCTCCTGCGCTACGCCTTCTTCTGCCGGGCCATCGTGCGCGCGTGCGAGCTGCTCGACATCGCGCCGGACATCATGCATTGCCACGACTGGCACACCGCGCTGCTGCCCGCCTACCTGCATTCGGGCCTGCGCTATGAGCCGCATTTCCAGAAAGCGCGATCGGTGTACACGATCCATAACCTCCACTACCAGGGAGCAGCCGGCGCGGATGCGTTCGCGCTGACGGGGCTGCACAGCCGCTACTGGTCGCCGATCGGCGTCGAGCATTTCGGCACGCTCAATCCGATGAAGGGCGGAATCCTGTTCGCCGATCAGGTGACCACCGTGTCGCCGACCTATGCACGCGAGATCCGCACGAGCGAGCACGGCGCGGGACTGGATGGCGTGCTGCGCGCGGTGCAACTCACGGGAATCCTCAACGGCATCGACGTCGAGGAGTGGGATCCGTGGGCGGACACGCAGCTCGCCGCGAACTACGATCTCGAGACCCTCAAGGAGAAGCAGAAGAACAAGCGCGCGCTGGCGAAGGAGGCGGGCTTCCGGTTCTCGGCGAAGACGCCGCTCTTGTGCGCCGTCTCACGTCTCGTCGATCAGAAAGGCTTTCAGCTGCTCGTGCCCGTGCTCGATCGATTGCTCGCCGCCGGCGCGCAGGTGGCGATCCTCGGCAGCGGCGATCCCGACCTGGAGCAGGCGCTGGAGCGCGTCGCGTCCCGTCATCCCACGCACTGCCGGGTCTGGATCGGTTTCGACGGCGCGCTCGCGCATCGCATGTACGCGGGCGCGGACATGCTGCTCATGCCGTCGATCTACGAGCCCTGCGGCCTCAACCAGATGTACGCGCTGCGCTACGGCACGATCCCGGTCGTGCGCATGACGGGCGGTTTGGCGGACACGGTGATCCCTTTCGATGGCACCAACGCGGAGAGCGCGAATGGGTTCGGCTTCGGCTCCGCTCATCCGCTGGATCTCTACCTGGCCGCATGGGTGGCCATGCTCAACTACAAAGATGCCTCTGTGTGGAAGGGCTTGCAGGCGAACGGCATGGCCGCGGACTTCTCGTGGGAGCGCTCGGCGCGCGACTACGACCGCGTTTACGAACTGGCCGCGAACCTGCACTAGTGGGCGTGAGGAGGACGGCAATGATCGAGCTCATTTTGGCAGTGGCCGGAACGCTCCTGCTGATCGCAGCCGGCAAGCCGGCACTCGAGCCAGCACCGGTGCGCATCAATCGACGCAAAGGTCGATAGACGTCGAAAAGATCGTTGAACAAACGAGACGCTTACGCCGAATGCCACGACGCGATCGTCGCCATCTGGCGCGATGAAGGCGGGAACGCTCTCGACGACATCGCGTTGATGGCGACGATCAATTCCATCCTCTCCCGGCACTTCCCCCATTTTTTCTGGACCGGCTTCTATCGCATGTGCGGCGGACGCCTCGTCGTCGGCCCGTACATCGGCACGGTGGGCTGCCTGCAGATCGAGCTCGGACGCGGCGTGTGCGGCACCGCCGCCGCGCAGCGCGAGACCATCATCGTGCCGGACGTGAATCAGTTCCCCGGCCACATCGCCTGCGATCCCCATTCAAAGTCGGAGATCGTGGTGCCGGTGTTCGACGCGCAGAACGACTTGATCGCGGTCCTCGACGTGGACAGCGATCAGCGGAACGCGTTCGATGAGGAAGACCGCGCGGGGCTGGAGAAGATCGTCGCGCTATTCGCGCAGTAGCTCCAGGATCGCGCGCAGCTCCTGCTTCACTTTCGAGAGGTCGGCCGCGGGAGCCGCGACCGCGGGAGCGGCCGCCGGAACCAGCGGCTCATTCATCTCCTGCTCCAGCTTCTTCTTCGCCCCCGCGATGGTGAAGCCCTCTTTGTAGAGCAGCTCCTTGATGCGCAGGATGATGTCCACTTCGCGCTGCGTGTAGAGGCGCTGGCCGCCGCCGCTCTTGCCCGGCGCCAGCGACGGGAACTCCGTCTCCCAGTAGCGCAGCACGTACGGCTGCAGGTCCGCCGTCTTGCAGACCTCGCCGATCTTGTACTGCTTTTCCTCAGTGGCCGCGCGAGCCATTGAGGCGATTATA
>DATLBM010000656.1:0-9370 GCA_035526885.1 Thermoanaerobaculia bacterium
ATGTCGTCCGATGGCGGCGGCTCGGAGCGCACCAGCTGCGCGATGCCGAAGTCGAGGATCTTCACGCGGCCGTCGGTGGTGAGGAAGATGTTCTCGGGCTTCAGGTCGCGATGGATGATGCCTTTCGCGTGCGCGGCGGCCAGGCCGTCCGCGATGGCGGCTCCGATCTCGGCCGCGCGGCGCCACGGAATCGCTCCGTTGTTGATGCGCTTGCGCAGCGTCTCGCCTTCCAGCAGCTCCGTGACGCTGAACGCGGCGCCATCCTCGGAACCATAATCATGGATGGCCAGGATGTTCGGATGCGTGAGCGCCGCGACGGCTTTCGCCTCGCGCTCGAAGCGCATGCGCGCCTCGGCATCGCGCGCGACGCGCTCGGGCAGCACCTTGATGGCCACGTCGCGATCGAGACGCGTATCGCGTGCTCGGTACACGTCGCCCATGCCGCCTGAGCCGATCGGCTCGACGATCTCGTAGGGTCCGAGGCGCGTGCCGGTCGGAAGCGACATGGGGATGAGAGCCTGCGCCCGGCATTCTACTGGTCACTCGAAATAAAACGCGCCGTTGTAGACGAACGCGCGCCGAACGCCCGGGCCGTCGCCGATCCAGCAATTCGCACCGTCGAAACGACCGGCCGGACAGAAGGGGAGACGCGTCGTGTAGAACTTTCCCTGGGCCTCGAATGCCGTGGTTCCGAACGGTGCGCTGCCGAGGAAGCAGTTGCGCGAATCGAACGTGCCGCCGAGCGGACACTTACCGTCCACGGTCGCCCGCGCGTAAAAATTGTTGGAGAAGACGAAACCGAACGGCGGCTTCTCGCGGATGAAGCATCGATCGCCGTCCATCGTGCCGGCGGGACACGTGCATTCCGATGCCGGACACGATGGACCGCGACGCGGACGCACGTAGTACTTGTTCTGGTAAACGAACGTCGGACCGAGTTTCGACAGATCGGCGACGAAGCAGTTCGCGCCGTCGAAGGTCGGGAGAATCGTGCCGCCGTCCCACGACATGGGCGGGCAAGTGGCGAAGTTCTTCTGTTTCGTCGAGACCTCCAGGAATCCAACCTGGCGGTACATGTCGGGCGAGATGCCGGCGATCCGTTTCGTCTGTGCCTCGACGAAGATCAGGTAACGCGTGCCTGGCTTCAGGTTCTCGATCGCGTTCGTTGAATCCGAAGTGATGTTGTCCAGGTAGTCGCTCGACCCGGACAGCGAATATTTGATCTTGTAGTGGCCGGTCAAGCGCCATTGCGTGTTGATCGAGTATCCGATCGTGATGGTCGTGTCGGTGAGACCTTGCACCCAGACGCTGCCGATGTTGGGTGCCGCGTGCAATGCCGGTGCGAGGAGAAGAAAAAGGACGATTGTTACGGACGTGGTGTACTTCATGGCTCACTCCCTCCGATCAGTAGTGCACCGAAGTCCCTGTGCGTTACAGTCACGCCCCCTATGAAGAAAGCCCTCCTCTTCGTCGTGCTGGCGGCGCTGGCGTGCCGCAACGAGAAACCCGCCAACGACACCGCGACGCGGACCGCGGCGCAAACGCCGGCCGCCGCGCAGCGCGATCCGCATTCGTACTCCAATCCCGACCAGGTGCGGATCGAGCACATCGCGCTCGATCTCACCGTCGACTTCGCGAAGAAACAGCTCAGCGGCACCGCGAACCTGCGCGTGCGCAACGAGTCCAACGCGTCGACGCTCATCCTCGACACGAGCGGCCTGACCATCCACAAAGTCACCATCGGCAACACGCCCGTCCCGTTCAAGCTCGCCGCCGCCGATCCCATCCTCGGCAGCAAGCTCGAGATCCCCGTGCAGGGCGACACGCAGAACGTCGCCATCACGTACACGACCAGTCCCGGCGCGCGCGCACTGCAGTGGCTCGAGCCGTCGATGACCGCGGGCAAGAAGCATCCGTTCCTCTTGTCGCAGTCCGAGGCCATCCTGGCGCGCACGTGGGTGCCGTGTCAGGACACGCCGGGCGTGCGCTTCACGTACGACGCGACCGTTCACGTGCCGAAGGAGCTGCTGGCGGTGATGAGCGCCGAGAACCCGCAGGCGCGCAACGAGCACGGCGTGTACACGTTCCGCATGCCGCACCCGATCCCGTCGTATTTGCTGGCGATCGCGGTGGGCGATCTCGAGTTCCGTCCGTTCGACACGCGCAGCGGCGTGTACGCCGAGCCGGAAGTGATCGAGCGCGCGGCGTATGAGTTCTCCGACACGCCCAAGATGATCGCCGCGGCCGAGCAACTCTACGGGCCGTACCGGTGGGATCGATACGATCTGCTGGTCCTGCCGCCCAGCTTCCCGTACGGCGGGATGGAGAATCCGCGCCTCACGTTCCTCACGCCCACCGTGCTCGCCGGCGACAAGTCGCTGGTCTCGCTCATCGCGCACGAGCTCGCGCATTCGTGGTCCGGCAACCTCGTGACCAACGCGACGTGGAACGACTTCTGGCTGAACGAAGGCTTCACCACGTACTTCGAGCATCGCATCACCGAGAAGCTCTACGGCCGCGAGTACTCCGAGATGCTCTGGCTCCTCGAAGTCACCGAAGTGCAGGAAGAGATGAAGACGCTCCCGCCCGCCGATCAGCATCTCTACATCGATCTGAAAGGCCGCGATCCGGACGATGCGCCGGGACAGGTCTACCAGAAGGGCGCGCTCTTTTTGCGCCTGCTCGAAGAAACCGCCGGCCGCGAGCGCTGGGACGGGTTCCTGCGCGCGTACTTTGCGAAGTTCGCGTTTCAGCCGATGACCACCGACATGTTCGAGACGCATCTGAAGGCCGCGCTGCCGGACGTCGTGGCGAAAGTGAACGTCGATGAGTGGATTCATGGCCCCGGCCTGCCCGCGAATGCGCCGAAGCCGCACAGTGATGCGTTCGCGCGGGTCGAGCAGCAGGCCAAAGCGTTCGCGGACGGAGGCAGCGCGAAGGACGTGAACCTGGACAAGTGGTCATCGCACGAGCGCGAGCACTTCATCCAGTCTCTGCCGAACCTCACGCCCGAGCGGATGAAAGAGCTCGACGACCGCTTCCACTTCAGCGACAGCGGCAACAGCGAAGTGCTTTCCGCGTGGCTGGAGAAGTCGATCGACGTGCGCTACAAGGGCGCGTATCCGGCCATCGAGCGCTTCCTCACCACGCAGGGGCGGCGCAAGTTCCTCAAGCCGATTTACGAGAAGCTGGCGAAGAACCCGGAAGACCTCGCCTTCGCGAAAAAGATCTACGCGACCGCGCGTGACACCTATCACCCCGTTTCCCAGGCGACGATCGATAATATTTTGAAGTAGAATCCGCGCAGGTTTTCCCGGACAACTCATGAACGATCGTGATCAACAGGCGCTTCATCTCTGCGAGCTCGGGCTGCAGGAGATGTGGCAGGGCCAGATCGAGCCCGCCCTCGAGCAGTACGACCGCGCTCTGGCGCTTTGTGAATCGGAAGAGACGCGCGAGCTGATCACGATTCGAAAGGCCGAGGCGCTGATCTGTTGCGAGCGGGAAGGGGCGGAGGTTTCGGCGCTGCCGATGATCGTGATGCGCCGCCGTTCGCCGCGTCACGTGTACCTCGCCGCCAACACGCTGCTGCGCCGCTACTGCGAGACGTCCGACCGCAACAAGGCCATCTTCTACGGCGAGATCGCCCGCACCGCCGCGGCGCAGCTCGACGATCCGTTCGCCCGCGCCTCGGTCCTCAACAACCTCGGCATCACCCTCGTCGCCGACTCGAAGTTCGCGCAGGCCATCGAAGTGCTCGAGGAAGGCCTCGAGGCGATGGCGCTCCTGGGCGACGGCCGCGACGATCACCGCTCGCTGCACTACGCGATCACCGGAAACCTCGGCGGCGCGAAAGTGCTCAGCGGCAAGTTCGACGAAGGTGTCCGCCTCCTGGAGATGGCCGTGGGCCAGCTCGATGACGACTACGGCGTCGTCGAGGCCTGCCTGGATCTCTGCTTCGGCTATCTCGAGCTGGCGAAGTTCGACCTCGCGGAGTTCTACGGCCGCGCGGCCCTCGACTCCGCGACCGTGCCCCGCCAGGTGCGCAACGCCAACCATCTGATGGGCGAGCTGTGCGTGCGCACCGAGCGCTACGACGAGTCGGATGCGTTCTTCGACGTCGTGGCCAGGTTCTATCCCGAGTTCCGCAACGTCAAGCAGCTGCTGATGGCCGTCGACCTCTGTTCCGTGGTGAATTGGAAAGCGTGATGAAGCGTCTCTGGATCGCGATGGCGTTGCTCCTCGCCGCCGGCACTGCCGGCGCGGCGCAGGTGCAGACCGCGCTCGCGGAAGGAAACCTGCTGTGGTCCGTGGACTCGGCGCGCTCGGCGAAATCGCTGGTGCTCACGCTGCGCATCGGCGACGACTACCAGTACGTGACCGTTCCCACGACCGACGACGACGCCATCGACTCGCAGCCCGCGCTGGCGTGGGACGCGACGTCGCGGACGCTGTTCGTCATGTGGCGCCGCGAAGGCGCGAACGGCGATGAGATCCGTCTGGCGCGCCGCTACGCGTCGGGACGCTGGGCGCCGCCGATCGTCGTCGCCAACGGCGCGAACGCGCATCGCGCGGGCATGCAGTTCGTGATCACGCACGCGGCCGACGAGGTGACCACGCTCGTGCACGTCGCCTGGTGGACGCTGGCTGACAGGCCGGTGGCCGAATACGCACTCGTGGCCTTCCAGGGCGCGGAGCTGCTCTCGACCTCCGTCGACAAGCTCGACGAGCTCGCGGCGGTGCTGGCCTCGGCCGCCGCCGACGAAGACACGGGCAAGGCCGTGCATCCGCCGCTGGCGATGCTGCGCAACGGATCGGGTGTCGACGTGGCGTTCGGAGCGCCGCGCTCCACGGCAATCACGCGCGTGCAGATCGATCCGACGCCGACGGCGAACGCGCGCATCTGGCGTCCGTCCGGAAAGTCCGGACATCGCACCGGCGCGGCGAACCTCGTCTCCGTGAGCACGGCGCCGGTGCAGTCGTTCATCATCGGCGGCAACGTCGTCCTCTACACGCCGGACGCGCGCTTCCGCTACGTCATCCTCGAAGACGACAAGTGGACGCCGGTGCGCATGCTCGCCACCGACGCCAAGCTGACCAGCGACGATCTCGTTCGCGAGCTGCGACGCTCGGTCGAGCAGCAGGGCGCCGCGCCCACCACTGCGGACGCGAAGTAATCGGTCTCCTCATGAGCGTCCGTGACAAAACTCACGTTGATTTCGGATATTCAAGATAAAATGCGCCAACTTCCCCTGAAATGGCGGGTGCTCGAGTGATGAATGGCAGAGATAGGGAAGCCCTGCAACATTGTGAAGCTGGTTTGCAGCACATGTGGAAGGGCGAAGTCGGGGCGGCACTCCTGGCCTATGACCGCGCCGCGACGTTCGCGGAGACGGAAGAGACCCGCGAGCTGATCACCATCCGCAAAGGCGAGGCGCTCATCGCCGCCGATCGGGAAGGGCCGGAAGTCTCGGCGCTCCCGGGCATCGTCATGCGCCGCCGCAATCACCGTCACGTCTACATGGCCGCGTCGGTCCTGATGCGCCGCTACGTGGAAGAAGACGATCGCCGCCGCGCGATCTTCTACGGCGAGATCGCCCGCACCGCCGCCGCCGCGCTGGACGACTCGTTCGCGCGCGCCACGGTGCTCAACTACCTCGGCATCACGCTGGTCGCGGACTCGCAGTTCGACCAGGGCATCGAGGCGTTCGAGGAAGCGCTGGTCGCCCTCGATGCCATCGAGAAGGCGAATGAGTTCGTGAATGCGTTCGGCTCCGGCATCACGGCCAACCTCGGCGGCACGAAGATCCTCGCCGGGGAGCTCGATGAAGGAGTTCATCTCATCGAGACGGTCCTCGACGAGCTGGATGACGCGACCGAGCGTGCCGAGGCGTGCCTCGATCTGTGCCTCGGCTACGTCGAGCTCGAGGATTACGACACGGCCGAGGATCTGGCGCGCGAGGGGCTGTCGCTCGCGTCGACGCGCCGGCAGATCCGCAACGCCAATCATCTTCTGGGAGAGATTTGCGTCCGCACCGGACGCTACGAGGAAGCCGACGTCTACTTCGACGTCGTTGCGGGTTTCTATCCGCAATACAACAACGTCAAGCAACTTCTGACCGAGGTCAATCTGTGCTCGGTCGTCAACTGGAAAGCCTGATCATGAAGCACCATCGTTTCGCATCATTGCTGATCGGCGCCGCGCTGGCACTGCCGGCGTTCGGGGCGACGTCGCTGCTCACGCCGGATGGCGTGCGCTACGCGCTCGAGCCGGCGCCGGATTCGCCGCAGGTGGAGATCGCTCGCTCCGAGGGCGTGCAGCGCGCGCGCCTGGTCGTGCCGTCCACGCAGGACGTCAACGCCGAGTTCGACGCGCAACTCCTCTTCGACAACGCCACCAACTCACTCTTCGTCGTCTGGTCGCGCGACGGCGTCCCGGGATCGGAGATCCGCTACGCCATCCTCGACTCCACCGGAAAGTGGTCCTCTCCGCGACTGATCACCGCAGGCGCCGGCGCCTATCGCGGCCTGCAGTTCGTGCTCACGCATCCCTCGGGCGATGAAGACGTGACGCTGCTGCACGCGGCGTGGTGGAGCCTCACAGGCTCGCGCAGCGAAGCCGAATACGCCCTGTTCGCCTTCGAGAACGGCCGCTTCCTCTCGGGCGACGTTCAGGATCTGGAGTCGCTGGCCGCGTTGCAATACGACGTGACCGCCGGCGAGTACGAGGACGTCGGCACGCCGCTGCATCCCGCGCTGGCCATGGAGCGCAACGGCGAGACGGTGGACGTGGTGTTCGGCTCGACGACGTCGACCGCCGTGACGCGCTTCAACGTCACCACGCGCAAGATCGCGGGCAACGTGCGCATCTGGAAGCCGGTCGGGCGCACCGTCGACCGCACCGAGCGCGCGAACCTGATCTCGACCGATCCGTCGTCGCCGGTCTTCGGCTTCATCAAGAAAGGCAACGTCGCCCTCTACACCATCAGCGAAGACTTCCGCTTCACCGTCCTGAAAAAGGACGGTACGTGGTCGTCGATCCGCGAAATCCGCATCGATGCGGACAACACCGCGGACGACCTCCTCCGCGAGCTGCAGCACGCGGTGGAAGAGATGGTGAGCGAGGAAGAGGCGGCAGCCTCGCTCATTTCGAAGTGATCACCTGGGGAGGACAGGCAATTTGCCTGTCCGTCCTCCACCGCCCCCTTACCGAACGATCGTCTCTTCGCGCCTTGGCCCGGTGGAGATGATCGCCGCGCGCGTTTCCGTCTCATCCTCGATGAAGCGGACGTAGTCGCGGGCTTCCTGGGGCAAGTCATCGAACGACGTGATGCCCACGGTCGATGTCTTCCAGCCTTTGAACGTGCGGTATTCGGGCTGGTAGTCGTTGTGGGCGACGGCAAAGGCCGGGAACGTTTTCCACGTCGCGCCGCGCACTTTGTACGAAGTGCAGACGGGGATCTCCTCGAACTCGTCGAGGACGTCGAGCTTCGTCAGCGCGATCTCGTCCAGGCCATTCAGGATGGCCGACGTGCGCAGCACCGGCAGGTCCAGCCATCCGCAGCGGCGCGGGCGGCCGGTCACGGTGCCGAACTCATTGCCGCGTTTGCGGAGATGCTCGCCGTGCGCGTCCTCGAGCTCAGTGGGAAACGCGCCGCCGCCGACGCGCGTCGTGTACGCCTTCCCCACGCCGATCACCTTGTGAATGTGTTTCGGCGCGACGCCGAGTCCGCTGCAAACGCCGCCCACGATCGTGCTGGACGACGTCACGAACGGATAGGTGCCGTGATCGATGTCCAGCATCGTGCCCTGCGCGCCTTCGAACATCACGCGCCTGCCGGCGCGGATCTGCTCGTTCATCCACACCGTCCCGTTGACGATGCGCTTGCCGAGGATCTCGCCGAAACGGAGGTACTGGTCGTACAGCTTCGAGGGATCGTAGGTCTCGCGCTTGTACACGCCGGAGAGCACGGCGTTCCGCTCCGCGCACGTGAACTCGATCTTCTGCTTGAGCACTGCGGGATCGAGCAGGTCGGCGATACGGATTCCGTAGCGTCCCACCTTCGCCTCGTATGCCGGACCGATTCCGCGTCCGGTCGTGCCGATCCTGGCCACGCCGGCCGCTTCCTCGCGGGCCAGGTCGAGCGCCTTGTGATACGGCAGGATCACGTGCGCGCCGTCGCTGATGAGGAGGTTCTCCTCGATCTTCAGTCCGGCCGCGCGCAACGCATCGATCTCGTCGAGCAACGCCTGCGGATCGATGACCATGCCGTTGCCGAGGAGGCAAAGCTTGTCGGGATGGATGATGCCGGACGGGATGAGGCGCAGCGCGAAATGCTGGTCCGCGAATTTGACCGTGTGGCCGGCGTTATGGCCGCCCTGGTACCGCGCCACGACGTCGAAAGCCTCGCAGAGGAGATCGACGATTTTCCCTTTGCCTTCGTCGCCCCACTGGGCGCCGATCACGGCCGTATTCTGCTCTCTCATTCAGCGCGCGGAGCCTAGCACAGAGTGCCGCACGACCAGCCGGTCACCGACGACAAGCTCGCCGACCGCTCCGGTGTCACGGGAATTGCTGCGCCTCCCTCGCGGCGCTATATTGCGCGCGCGGAGGCAGCATGGACACGCAGAACATCACCGCCGTTCCCGAAGCGATTTACTCGCCGGCCGCCGTCGCGGCGGAGCAGTTCGTCGACGGCATCCGCCGCCTCTCCGAGGGGATCATCACCAAGCAGAAGATCTACGACTACCTGGTGGCGTACGAGATCCGTTCCGAAGACCTGGAACGCTACAAGCTCTGGCTGACCGACCGGCATACGCGCAACAAGATCTTCCGCAACGACATGATCGAGGTGATGCTGATCTGCTGGCCGACGGGCACGGTCACGCCGCTGCACACGCACAACGGACAGCTCGGATGGATGACCATGATCGAGGGCAAGCTCATGGTCGAGAACTACCGCAAGATCGACTGCAACCGTCCCGAGAATCAGCAGGTCGTGGGGATGGACTGCCTGGCCGGCGCGACGAAGATCGACATGGAGCACCTGCACAACGAGCTGGCCATCCCGGGCGGCCCCCTCAACACCGTCGACAAGACGCAGACCATTCACCGCATTCGCAATCTCGCGGAGTGGAACGAGCCCGCGGTGAGCATGCACGTCTACTCGCGGCCGATCGATTCGTGCGTGGTCTTTGATATGGACGCGCAGCGGTGTTATCGGCGGGAACTGAAGTATGACAATGAATAGGTCCTATAGGACCTATAGGACCTATAAGTCCTATAGGTCGTAGAGTTTTTCGCGCTCAGCGAAAGCCGAGGTAGCCTCGGTTTCATGGGCTTCATTCTTCCGCACGGCGGCTACCGCAA
>DATLBM010000657.1:0-7960 GCA_035526885.1 Thermoanaerobaculia bacterium
GGGGAGGTCTCCAGCCGCTCGATCAGCGCGTCCACGGCGGAGACGTCGATCAGCGGCTCGTCCCCCTGCACGTTGACGACGAAGTCGAACGGCTGGCCGTCGACCTGCTCGATCAGCGGCAGCGCCGCGGCGATCCGGTCCGTCCCGGTGGCGAAGTCGCCCTCGGGACGCACCACTTTGCCGCCGAACTCCGCCACATGGCCGAGGATGCGCTCGTCGTCCGTGGCGACGTACACCGCGGTCGCGCGCGACGAGTGCTTCGCGCGATCGTAGACGCGCTGGATGAGCGAAACGCCGGCGATCGGCGCGAGCGGCTTGCCGGGGAAGCGCGTGGACGCCCAACGCGCAGGAATGACGATCACGGTCCGCATGCGGGCCGGATTCTACTGTGGCAGCACGGCGCTTCGCGCCGCGCGGTCGAGGGTGTTTCGCTAGAATCGCGCCCGCATGCCGGCTGGCGAGTGGGTGAGTGCTTCCGATCGCGACCTGATGAAGCGCCTGACGATCGTCATCGCGTTCATCTTCGTGTTCACCGCCGCGTTCGCGCACCTGACCGGCGTCTACACGCAGAAGTTCTACGACCGCACCGCGCCCGCGAAGCTGCTGTGGGCGCGGCATCCGATGAGCGCGAACGAGCCGGTGGCGTTCTTCGCCGCGCGCGAGGTCGATCTGCCCGCGAATCGCGTCTATGTCCGGTTAAAAGTCCTCGGCGATCCGGAGTACACGCTGTACGTCAACGGACGCGAGATCGCCGGGCGGCTCGTCGGCGAGGATCGCGCGCTCGACTACTACGACCTCTCCGAGGTGATGAAGACCGGCCGCAATCGGATCGTCGTGGCGGTGCGTGCGCCGAAGGGCGTCGGCGCGTTTCTCGCGGCGCTCGATCTCGCGCCGGAGACGGAGAACTGGATGGTCTCGGATGGGAAGTGGAAGATCTATCGCCGCTGGGATCCGCTCATCCTGCAGTACGACGTCGCGGACAACTGGGAGACGCCGCTGATCATCGGCGCGCCGCCGGCGGGTCGCTGGAACTTTCTCGACGTCGTGAAGCGCGATGCCGAGGAGGCGCGGCCGAATGCGATTGCGGCGAAGGAGAGCTTCGAGTTCATCGGCCTGCTGCCGACCGTACGCACGCAGGCGGGGATCTCGGTCGCGGGCAGCGAGCGCGCGCGTGCAAAAGCGTTTGCCTTCGGACCGACGCTCGGACGCATCCGCGTCTCCTACGATCGTCCGCGCGGATTCAGCCGGCTGGTACAGGTGCGCTTCGCAAATGATCGCAGCGAGCTGGGATTGCTGGAGCTCAACCCGCGCGCGATCGTCTTCGCGCCGGGAGAGACGGAGGTCACGACTCCCGAGGAGCACGTGTTCCACTTCGCGGTGGCGTTTGCGCCGGACGTGAAGATCGAGGTGCTGCCGAGTCCTAGTAAATGACCTTCCGCACGAAGTAATCCTGCTGCGAAATGGTCCTGTTGTTCAGCGCCTCGGCATCCGCGCGGCTCATCTGAAAGCGCCCCGCGGCGCCGCCGGTGGTCGTCTTCATGAACAGCTCGACCATCTCGATGCGCGCGTTGTCCACGCCGGCGTTGCGCACCATCAGATACGACGTCGCGGAGATCGCATTGAAAACGCGATCCTCGGTATCGACTGTCATCTCGGCGCGAATGCTCGTGGCGGAGCTGGAGGTGATCTTCTTCTCGAAGATGCCGACGTTCTCGAATGCGCGGTCGAACTTGTCGATGATTTCGTCCGACATCGTGCCGGAGCCGGAGATCGCCGGGGGCGTCGCCGTCGACGGCTTCGCGGCCGGCTGCTGCTGGGCTGGCTGAGCCGGGTGGCGGAGCTTGATCGCGTCGCCGAGGGAGGGCTGCTTCGGGGTTTGCGCCTGCTGCGTGGCGGCCGGGTTGAGGTCGATGACGTTCGCGTTCGTCATCCCGATCTTCGTCAGCTGCTCGGAGCGCGGGACGTCGATCAGCGACGGATCGAGCTGGAGCGACTGGCCGTTTTCGAGGAGGACGAGCGCCTTGCCGTTCACCACGGTCCACTTCGCTTTCGCGGCGTAGCGCGTGCCGTCCCTGAGGACGACGATGTACTTGGCGAACGAGGGCAGGGCCACGAGCAAAGTCATGGCGGCGAGCAGCGGCAGGGCTTTCTTCATTATTGCGGTCTCCCGGAATCAGCGCGTCGAGCGCTCGATTATACTGATCAGTCGCAAAAACGGTGCGGCGCGGACACGATTCCGCGGCCGGCTCATCGTCCAGGAGAATCAGTCAGATGCTCGTCGTTATGGAGGCCGCCGCGCGGCCAGATCAGATCGAAGCCGTCGTTCGTCACATCGAACGCATGGGCTTCCGCGCTCACCCGATCCCGGGAGCAACCCGCACCGCGATCGGCGTCACCGGCCACAGCGGCAAGGCGAATCCGCAGATCATCGAGAACTTCCCCGGCGTCAAGGAAGTCATCCCTGTCTCGCACGCGTACAAGCTCGTGAGTCGGGAGGCGAAGCCGGACGATACGGTGGTGAACATCGGTGGCGTGGATGTCGGCGGCAACGGCGTGATCGCGATCGGCGGTCCGTGCGCGGTCGAGTCGCTCGATCAGACCCGCGCGATCGCCGAGCAGGTCAAGCGCGCGGGCGGGCAGCTGTTCCGCGGCGGCGCGTACAAGCCGCGCACGTCGCCGTACTCGTTCCAGGGACTGGGCGAGGAGGCGCTGGAGATCCTCGCGCGCGTTCGCGAGGAATTCGATCTGCCGGTCGTCACGGAAGCGGTGGACCACGAGTCGCTCCAGCTCGTCGACCAATACGCGGACTGCATCCAGATCGGCGCGCGCAACATGCAGAACTTCTCGCTGCTCAAGAGCGCGGGACGGGCGCGGAAGCCGGTGCTGCTGAAGCGCGGCATGTCGGCGACGCTCGAGGAGCTGTTGCTGTCGGCCGAGTATGTGATGTCCGAGGGGAATTTCAACGTGGTGCTTTGCGAGCGCGGCGTGCGCACGTTCGCGGACCACACGCGCAACACGCTCGATCTGTCGGTGATCCCGGCGATCAAGCGCATCAGCCACCTGCCCATCCTCGTCGACCCGAGCCACGGCACCGGCAAGCGGAACAAGGTGCTGCCGATGTCGCGCGCGGCCATCGCCGCGGGCGCCGACGGGGTGATCATCGAGGTGCACCACAAGCCGGAAGAGGCGCTGTCGGACGGCCCGCAGGCGCTGCTGCCCGACGCGTTCGCCGAGGTGGTGCGCCAGGTGGATGCGATCGCGCAGGTGCTGGGCAGGTCGCTGCAGCCGATGCGCGTCGCCGTGTAATGTGGAGTGCGGAGGCAACGGTAGACCCGGGGACATTCCTTACACCGGTGTCCGGGGACATATTTTACAGGTGCGATAAGGTGCAAATCGCGTAGCGGTATGTCGCGAGGCCGAAGCGTGGCATCTCGCGACAGCGTCAGCAGCTCCCTCAAGTACCCGAGAGCGTGACGGTTAAAGGAAAACGTGTTTGGGGGTGTGCAACAGCACACGCACGAGCATCTCGTTCCTCAGATCAGCACTCCTGCGCGTACATCGAGTCGGCCGAGATAGAACGGCCCGAAGAACATGTTCCAGCGATGTGCGTCGACGGGTTCGAGACCGACCTGCTCGGTCGCGAAGGCGTGAGAGATGAAGATCTCCTGCTTGTTCCACTTGAGCATGCCCGAGTGTCCGATCTGGCGCACCTCGAACCATGGCTTGTAACGGAACTCGGCGATCGTGCTGGGAAATGGGCGGCGCCCTCCTCGCCACACCCGCGCCGGCCGACGCATGCCGAGGCCTTCGTGCGGACGTTCGTGGTTATAGGTCGCGCGGAACGCGTCGAGCTTCTGCTGCTGCTCGCGAAAGCTTCTCCCTGGAGGGATCGTTGCCGTCTCCTTCAATACCCGGTGCATCCGCTCGTGGGCACCGTTGTCCTGCGGCTTGCCGGGGCGGCTGAAGACCGGCAGGACGCCGAACTTCATGAACCGTACGCTCATCGTCGAGAGCCGCCCGTAACCCTTCGCCCCGAACGGCGGCCCGTTATCGCTCTGCACCGCATCCGGCAAGCCCCACTCGCGCAACACCCGCTCGATGACTGCCCATGCAGGCTCCAGATGCGTCGACGGCAAGGCCTCACAGGCGAGCACATACCGGCTCACCCGGTCCACGATCGTCAGCGGATAGCAGAGCTTCCCGTTCCGCAGCCGGAACTGACCTTTGAAATCGACGGTCAACAACTCGCCCGACTTCTTGGCCTCGTAGGGACGAACGAACGGCGTGATGCGTTTGCGCTCCCTCTTGCGTCTCGGTTCCGACAAGCCCGCCCGCTTGAAGATCCCATCGACCGTCGAACGTGCGGGCCAGTCGATGTCGGAGTGTTCTTCGCGCAGACGCTGCAGGATCGCTTTCGAGCCGAACCCCCACTTGATCCGCTCCTCGATCAACACCCGCTCGATCTCCTCATGGGTCCGAGCCGGTGAGCTCTTCGGCGCCCGCGACCGATCCTCGAGCCCCTCCACTCCCCCCTCGCCGTACCGTTCCATCCAGGCGTACACCGTCGGTCGGCTCAGCCCATACATCCTGGCAACTTCAGAGATCCCAAGACCCGCCTTCACACGCAGCACTACCTCTTCCCGCAGTTCCACGATCGTCCTCGCCTTGAGCGGCATTCATTCTCCATACGCCGCTCCGAGCTCGTCTCGACCTGTAAAGAATGTCCCCGGACACGCGTGTAAAGAATGTATCCGGGTTGAACCGATGCCTCCGCACTCCAAAGGGGGGCGTCCTCAAAAAGAGGCGGTTCCAGCAAAAAAGGCTCTCATACCGCCGAAAAAGGCTCGCGAAGCACCGAAAAAGGCTCGCACACCTCGGAAAAAGGCTTTCACACCTCCGAAAAAGGCTCGCGTACCTCCGAAAAAGGCTTTCACACCTCCAGAAAAGGCTTTCACACCGCCGAAAATGGCGTGCAAGCCTTTTCCAATCGTTCGCGAGTATTGCCCGTTACGGCGCCAGCATCCGAGGTTGGCCGAAGACGATTCCGGTTTCCACCTCGACCGCTTTTCCATTCACGACATACGGTTGGAAACGCCACTCGCGCAGTGCGCTGAGGATCGGCGCGGATTGCTCTGGAAAAGCGCTGAGCAGATGTGCGTGCCGGACTTTTCCGTTTGCGTCGATGATCACCCGCACCGGAATCGTGTTGTATCGCTGCGCGAACTGCGGTGTGACTTTCGCGACGACGTTGCCGGTCGCGTAGTCGTTCACGCACGCCGGCGCGTTGCCGCCGAGGGTCAGGGTGCCGAGCACCTGCTCCGCTTCGTCGAGGGTCTTCGTGTCCGTCCCCGTAAACGTGAACGTCACCGCATGACACCGCGCCTCGGTCGTGAACATCCGCCATTGCAGTCCCGAGACCGGCGCCTTGTACGCGATGCGGTAGAACGTGCGGCCGCCGATCGTCACCTCGTCCGGCCCTTTCTCGAACACGTAGCGCTCCGGGACGCTGCTCCGCATCCGCGCCGAGACGTCCTTCGCGCTCGCCGCGCTGAAGGGGATGAAAAACAGATCCGACGCCGTGACCAGCACGTGCGCCTTCACCCGCTCCCCGTCCATCGTCGCGAACTGCGTCAGCACGTAGCCACCGCTGTCCGAGGGGGGAGGTCCCGCCGGCTGTTCCGTCCAGCCGGCGGGGATGGCATACGCGAGACCGAAATACGCATTGCGATACCGCCCGCCGCCGACCTGCCCGTCTTCCGGAACGGGCGTCGTCGAGTCGCTCGCGCTGGGCATCGCGCCCTTCACGAGAATCTCGTTCTTCGGCACGTCCGTCGCGGCCAGCAGCATCACCACCATGAGGAAGAGCGGCATCGCTTGGTCTCCTACAGGGATCTCAGGTAGTACAGCACGTCCTGCTTCTGCGTCGACGTCAGCGCGTTCCAGTTGAGCATCACCGGATTCGCATCCGAGCCGGTCGACTGGTGCGCGTTGATCGCCTGGATCAGGTTCGTCGCGCGGCCGTCATGCAGGAAGAAGAGCCGCTTGCCGAGGCCCCAGAGCGGTGCGGTGCGGAACTGATCGCTGCCCGCGTTGCCCTGCACGATGCTGTCGGCGAGCGTGGTGCCCATGTGATGGATCTCGAGATCGCTGAACAGACGAGCGCCCTTGCTGCTGAGGTCCGGCGTGATCGACGACGGCTCCGTCGTGAAGCTCTCGCGGTGGCAGGAGTTGCAGCCGATGTCGATGAAGATCACGTTGCCGTTCAGCACGCGGCTGTAGTTCGGATTGGTCGCCGGGTTGCCGGGATTCTCCTGCGGCGGCTTGAGGAGGCGCATGAACATCGCGAACATCACCGTATCGCTCGGCGTATCCTCGGCGGTCACATTGAAGTTCGTGTGATCCTCCGGCGTCGCGTTGAGCCGGCACTGCTGCGCGAGGCCGGGGCCCTGGTCGCGATTCTCTTCCGGCGACGGGCGTTCCTGCGTGAACAGCTCGTTCGTCACGCCCTGCTCGACGTTGTACGCCTCGCCGGCGAACAGCTCGAGCGACTTGTTCTGCGCCTTCCACCCGAAGCGGCTGATCGTGCCGTCGTTCGGGCTGCGGTTGAACGTGCCGCCGACGTAGTACGGCCCGGTGTAGTGCTGCGTGAGCACGGTCTGCAGACGCGAGTCGTCGATGTTCTCGACGAGTCCGAGGCCGAAGAGCGGCGTGGGGATGCGGAAGGAGATGTTGTTCTTCAGCTGCGCGTTCGCGAAGTTCGGCTGCTGGATGTACCCGCTCGTGCAACTGCCCGCGTCGACGCGGCCGACGATGGTGAAGAGAGGCATCACGCCGCCGTTCGGCTGCGTCGTGATCGGGTTGCCGCTCGCGTCGTTGAAGTACTTGAAGCGTGCCTCGAGGACAGGGCCGGTCGGCGTGATGAAGCTCGGGATGGTGTTCGTCGCGCCCTGCGCCGTGCCGTCCGCGATCTGCGGATTGTTCGCCGGACTCGTGCCGCCGCTCGCGGGATGGGCGTGGCAGCGCGCGCATCCGAGGGCGTTGAAGCGCGGTCCGAGGCCATCGTCGGCCGCGCCGATCACGGTCCCCTTCACCGACCCGATGTCATTGAACCGCGCCTCGGCATTGATGAAGAAGTTGAGGATCGTCGACGGATTGTTCGCGGCCACGGACGCGAGCGGCGCGCCCGCATCGGCCGTCCCCCCACGCGGGCCGGGATCCGTTTGCGCGAACGCGGGAAGAGCGAGCAACAGCACTGCGAGGAGCCTGCGAGATTTCACGACACACCTCCTAAGTGCCGTGAGCGTACGCTCGCGCAAAATGCATGAGTCTGAGGTTGGGACGAACGCCGGGCTGGGTGGTGTGAAGCGCGGGCCGCGAGGGACGAAGAACCCTGATACTCTCCACCCGATGTCCGCGGTCGAATTCTTTCCTCCGCTGAACGCGACCCTGAATGCGCTCAGCGGCATCCTCCTCCTGGTCGCGTACGTCCACATTCGCGCGAAGCGCGTTGCGCTGCACAAGCGCTTCATGCTGGCCGCCTGCACCACGTCCATCCTCTTTCTGATCTGCTACGTCACGTATCACACGATCCGCGGCGGCGTCGTCACGAGGTTCGCGGGGACGGGAGGGTGGAAGACGCTGTACCTGACCATCCTCACCACGCACACGATCCTCGCCGTCGTCATCCTGCCGCTCGCGATCCTCAGCGTCTGGAACGGGTTGAAGATGCGCGTGCCGCAACACCGGCGCGTAGCGAAGTGGACCTTCCCGCTGTGGATGTACGTCTCGGTCACGGGAGTGCTCGTCTACTTCTTCCTCTATCATTGGTTCCCGTCGCACGCATGACGTTCCTCGACCAGCTTCGCACCTACGCACCGTCCGATGAGGCGGAGGCGGGACATCGCGAACGGATGGTCAACCTCTTGACCTCCGCTCCCGATCCCTTCTCGCGCGCGCACTT
>DATLBM010000658.1:0-18048 GCA_035526885.1 Thermoanaerobaculia bacterium
GACGCGGTCAGTGCACGTGCACGCGCGACAGCGCGTACACGCCCGCCCCTGCCGTCGCCAGTCCCACGAGCGTCGAGAAGATCAGCGCGAAGCGCGGCTGCTCGTGCACGTGCGGGAGCAGGTCGCTGGCGCCGAGGTAGAGGAGGAAGCCGGCCATGAAGGCCAGGAGGAAGGCCAGGACGCGCGGGTCCACGTCGATCACGTTCGTGGCGAGCGCGCCGGCCACCGGCGCCATCGCGTTCACGATCAGGAGCGTGAGCGTGCGCCAGCGGTTGTTGCGCCGCGCAAGCATGAACGTCACCGTGTTCAATCCGTCCGCGAAGTCGTGCGCGAGCACCGCCATCAGCACCACCAGCCCCACCTGGATTCCGGCCTTGAAGCCGACGCCGATGGCCATGCCGTCGAGGAAGCTGTGGAACGACAGGCCGATCGCGCCCGCCAGGCCCACGTGATGATGATGTCCCGGCGTGTCGTGCGTTTTCTCGCTGTGGATGATGGTCAGTTTCTCGAGCAGGAAGATGCCCACGAAGCCGGTGAGCATCATCATCATCAGCGAGCGCATCGGCAGAGAAGCGTCGTGTGCGAGCTCCACGATCTCGGGGACCAGATGCAGGAACACGACGCCGATCAGCACGCCGGCCGAGAAGGCCATGATGGCCTGGATGTAGCTCCGGTAGCGGAAGGCGAACGCGCCGCCGGCCAGCGTCATCGCGAAAGCCAGCAGTGCCCAGGCCGCAGTCATCGGGCGCGGATTGTAACGTCGATGGACGCGCTGGAGCGCGTCCTGCGTCAGGCCGCGTAGACGCGGACCAGGAACACCGTGTCTTCCTTCTTCACGGTAGCGATGGACTCCCGTCCGCGCGCGGGACTGGTGAAGCTCACCAGCTCGCAGTCGCTCTCCCGGACGTATTGGGTAATGGCCTCGTCGGCATCGGAAGCCTCGATGGTCGTGCGGCGCGAACGAACGTCATGCGCGGGGCGGTGGGTGTACTCGCTCGTCAGCTCTCTTGCCTCAATCGTGTACTGCAAGAAGGCACCCCTCAATTCTTGCATTTACTGCAAATCTCAAACAGCAAACCGGCTGCCAGCTACCGTTCCCGCAGATAGTCGTGAATGAGCTGCACCGCCATCGCTCCCTCGCCCACCGCGGAGCCGACGCGTTTGACCGACCCATGCCGCGCGTCGCCCGCCACGAACACACCGCCCATGCTCGACTCCAGGGGCGCCGGCCACCGGTCATCCGGCCAATGCGCGAGATGTTTGCGGCGCAGATCGCGGCCGGTGAGGATGAAGCCCTGCCTGTCGCGCGCGACGGCGTTCTCCAGCCACTCGGTGCGCGGCTTGGCGCCGATCCAGATGAACAGCGCGTCGGTGGCCAGCTCGCTGCGCTCCTTCGTCTCCATGTTCTCCAGCACCACGCTCTCCACGCGCTCCTCCCCCTTCACCTCGGCCACGCTCGTTTTGGTCAACAACTTGACGTTCGGCAGCGCGCCGATGCGCTCCACCAGGTACTGAGACATGGTCGTCTCCAGCGACGGGTCGATGGTCACGATGGTCAACGTCTTGACGTATCGCGCGAGCAGCAGCGCGGCCTGCGCGGCGGAGTTGCCGCTGCCGAGGAGACAGATGTCGCGGTCTTTGAAACGGGCGGCTTCGGCGGCGGCGGCCCCGTAGTAGACGCCCGCGCCGGTGAAGCGTTCCGCGCCTTCGACGGTCAGCTTGCGATAGGCAACGCCGGTCGCGAGCAGCACCGTGTGCGCGGCGATGCGCGTGCCGTCGTCGAGCACGATCACGCGATAGCCGCGATCGTCCTCCAGCTTCGCCGCGCTCTTCGTCAGCAGGATCTCCGTGCCGAACTTCTGGGCCTGCGTCACCGCGCGCGAGGCCAGCTCCGCGCCGGAGAGGCCGTCGGGAAAGCCGAGGTAGTTCTCGATGAGCGCGCTCGACCCGGCCTGGCCGCCCGGCACGTCCCGCTCGATGATCATGGTCCGCAATCCCTCGGAGCTCGAATACACCGCCGCGGCGAGGCCGGCCGGTCCGCCGCCGACGATGACCAGGTCATAGAACTCTTCGTCCGGCGACGTGCTGAAGCCGAGCTTCTGCGCCAGTGCCTCGTCGTCCGGATCGACGAGCTCCGAGCCGTCGGGAAAGACGATGCGCGTTTCGCCGGGCCTGTCTTCGTCATCTTCCTCGCTGCCTGTATCGACCCAGCGGTACGGCACGCGATGACGGGCCAGGAGATCCCTCACGTCGTGACAGCGCGGCTGCCACTGATCGCCGTGCACTTCCACGACGTCGCTGGCCGTGGAGGCGGTTTCCCACGCGCGCAACGCATCGCGCACGATGGGCTCGAGCGAGACTTCCGGCGCGTCCCACGGCTCGTCGACGCTGTAGTCGACGAGGCCCTCGCGTTTTGCATTCACCGCAAAACCCGGATCGAGCTCGCCGGCGTACAGAATGACTTTCAGTCCCGAGGAGAGCTCTTTGCCGCGCCGCAGAACGTCGCGGAGCTGGTCTTCCTCGAGCATGTGACGCACGAGCAGCAGCACGACGGGCTGCGACTCCGCGGCGGCGCGATCGAGCGCCTCGCGCGCGGCTGCGAGCGACTCCACCGTGACGACTTCGAACGTCGCGGAGCAGTCGGCAAGGAGAAAGTCGCGCCCGCGCGCGAGATGCTCCGCGTGCGGTTCGACGAGCAGGATGAGCGGCCGATTCACAACAGGCGCGTCATTGCGAGTGGTGTGCCGTGGGAGGCGAAACGATATCATGATATCATTCGCCGCCATGGCGCAGCTGATCGTCCGGCAGCTCGATGAGGAAGTGAAGTCCCGGCTTCAGGAGCGCGCCCGTCGCCACGGCCGCAGCACCGAGGAGGAAGTCCGCGAGATCCTCCGGACCGCGGTGAAGGACGAGCGAGCGCCGCGGAAGGCACTCGGAACGCGCCTGGCCGCGCGATTCGCCCGCATCGGCCTCGCGAAGGAGATTTCGGAGCTGCGCGGTCACCCGGTGCACGCCGCCGAGCTCGACGAATGATCCTGCTGGACACGAACGTCGTCTCGGCGTTCATGCAGCGCGAGGTGGATCCATCGGTCGTGCGCTGGCTGAATGATCAGGCGCCCGAGTCCATCTGGACGACGTCGATCACCGTGCTCGAGGTGCGCATGGGGTTGGGGTTGCTGGCCGCGGGCAAACGCCGCCGCCTCTTGGAGGAAGCGTTCGAGAAGATGCTGGAGGAAGACTTCGAGCAGCGCGTGCTTGCCTTCGACACTGCAGCCGCCCACGCGGCAGGCCGCATCGCCGCCGAGCGACGTCGCGCCGGTCGGCCCGTGGAGATTCGTGATCTGCAGATCGCAGGAATCGCGACAGCGCGCAGGGCAGCCATCGCCACAAGAAACGTACGTCATTTCGAAGGGTTGACGATTCCCGTAATCGACCCGTGGACGGCCTGATCACGAAATCCGCTTCACCAGCGTCACCACGTTGGCCACGATCAGCGTCAGCGACATGCCCGTGAGCAGCGGCACGCCGAAGGCGCGCTCCTCGGCCGTGCGCAGGACGAACGCGGACAGCAGCAGGGAGATGGCCAGGACCCAACCCGTCTTCGATGCGTCGAACCACGCCGGTGGGATGTTGCCTGCCCAGAGGCAGAGCGTCGCCAGGACTCCGGCGATGAACGTCAGCACCGTTCGCACGCGGCCCGGGCGCAGCCAGCGGAACTGCGCGGCCAGCGTGATGGCGATGATGATCACGAACGACATGCCGATGAACGTGATCTGGTCCTGCGTCACGGCGGCATGGTACCGCCCGCCCCGCGCGCCCGGTGCGCCACTTGCACCAGGCGCAAAACGCCATGTCCGACCTCGACGAGACTGAGATCCACGAACGCACGTCGCCCAGCAGCGAGATCGTTTACGAGGCCGTGCATGCCGAGGGGGTGGATGAGCTCGAGCGGACTTCGATGGCGCTGGGATGGTCCGCGCTGGCGGGCGGGCTGGCCATGGGTTTTTCCTTCCTCGTCACGGGCCTCATCGACGCGCACCTGCCGCACGACGCGCACTGGCGCCCGCTGATCTCCGCGTTCGGATATCCCATCGGCTTCATCATCGTCATCCTCGGGCGCCAGCAGCTCTTCACCGAGAACACGCTGACCGGCGTCGTGCCCGTGTTCACCGGCGAGAAGTCGGTCGTGGACATGTTGCGCGTCTGGGGGATGGTGCTCCTCGGGAACGTCATCGGCGCGACGCTCTTCGCGCTGGTGATTGCCAGGCTCGACGTCATCGACGCCGAAACGTTCGAGGGACTGAAGCGAGTCGCGCAGGAGGCGCACGCGTTGACCTTCGCCGGCGCGCTGCTGCGCGGCATCTTCGGCGGATGGCTGATCGCGCTCGTGGTGTGGCTGCTGCCTTTCGCCGAGTCCGCGCGGCTCGGTGTGATCTTCATCCTCACGTGGATCATCGGCGCCGCGCACTTTACGCACGTCGTGGCCGGGTCGGTGGATGGGATGTTTCTCGTGTTCGCCGGCGAGCGAACGCTGACCACGTTTCTGGTCGACTTCTTTCTGCCCACGTTGCTGGGCAACATCATCGGCGGAGTCGCGCTCGTGGCGGCGCTGAACCATCTGCAGGTGAAGTCCGGAGGCGGCTCCGGCGACGAAGAACCCGGCGAAGGCATCATTATTGCTTAGCCCGCTGGGCAATGGGTCCGAAAGCTCGCGTTCTCGTAGTAGACGATGAGCCCCCGATCCGCGCGCTCGTGGCGAAAATCGTCGAGCGGGCCGGGCATCCGGTGGAGGTGGCGCGTGACGGCGCGGAGGCCATCGAGAAGATCGAGGCCGGCCAGTTCTCCGTCATCGTGGTCGATCTGATGATGCCCAACGTCGACGGCTACGCGCTCATCGACTATCTGAAAAAGCGGGGCGGCGCGCGTCCGGCGATCATCGTCATCAGCGCGACCGACACCGCGGCGCTGCGCCGTCTCGATGGCGCGGTCGTCCACTCCATCCTGCGCAAGCCTTTCGACATCGACGTCCTCGGCGATCTGATCGCCGCCGCCGCGCATTCGATGGAAGAGTCGGCGCAAGACACGTCGCGCGGCGACGTCCTCCCCTTCCGCAAGAACGACGCGGTCTGCTGACCATGCAGCCCGAGGGGCTCGTGTATCGCGCGGAGTTTCTGGGCGTCGAGGAGGAGCGCGAACTGCTGGCCGACATCGAGACCTACTCCTTTCACGAGGTGCGGATGCGCGGGCAGGTGGCGCGCCGCACCGTCATCCACTTCGGCTGGGACTACGACTACGAGGGCTGGCAGATCGAGCCCACGACGCCGCCGTCGCCGCGATTGCGCGCGCTCGCCGATCGCTGCGCCGCCGAAGCCGCCATCGATCCCGAGTCCCTGCAGCAGTTCCTCGTGGCGCGCTATCCCGCGGGCGCGACGATCGGCTGGCATCGCGACGCGCCGATGTTCGGCACTCCCGTGATCGGCGTGTCCCTGCTCTCGCCGTGCACGATGAAGTTCCGCCGCAAAGTCGCGGACGACTACGAAGTGCTCAAGCAGCTTCTCGAGCCCCGCTCGCTCTACATCCTCGGCGGCGCCGCGCGCACGCAGTGGCAGCATTCGATCCCTCCGGCCAAGGCGCTGCGCTACTCGATCTCGATGCGCACGCTGAAGCGAAAACGTCCGTAAGCATGGCCTGAAGCGTGCACACGCGCTTGCCAAGAGTTTGCGTGTGATGAAAAGAGCCGCACTCGCGTTTTTGCTGATCGCCGCATTCACCGCGTGCCCCTCGAATCGCCAGGCGCAGAAGACTCTTCAAGGCACCTCTCATCACTTCGATGTGCCGCCGGCGATGCGCCAGTCCCCGCCGCCCGTCAACTCCATCATCACGCGCCTGCGCGGTCCGGAGTCCGTGCTCTACGACGCGCAGCAGGACGTCTACTTCATCAGCAATCTCAACGGCGGACTGCAGACGGTCGACAACAACGGCTTCATCACCAGGGTCGATGCGAAGTCGCTGTTCGTCACGCTGAAGTGGGTCGAGGGCGGCCGCGGCGGCGTGCGTCTCGATGCTCCCAAAGGCATGGGCATCATCGGCGACGCGCTGTACGTCAGCGACATCCTGGCCGTCCGCAAGTTCGATCGCCGCACCGGCCGGCCCCTCGGCGAAGTGAAGCTCCCCGGCGCCACGCTCATCAACGACATCGTCAGCGACGGCAAGAGCGTCTTCGTTTCGGACACCGGACTGCGGGTGGCCGAGGGACATACGTTCCGGTCGACGGGAACGGATGCGATCTGGAAGATCACCAACGATCGCGCCGAGAAGATCGCCGCCGGACGCGAGCTGAATCATCCGAACGGACTCGATCTCGCCGACGGCGAGCTCTGGGCGGTGACCTTCGGGCCGAACGAGATCGTCTCGATCGTGGACGGAAAACCACACACCGTCGCGCAATTGCCGCGCGGGCAACTGGACGGACTGGTGCGGCTGCCCGATCACACCGTGCTGGTCTCGAGCTGGCTCGGCGAAGGCATTTACCGCGGATCGCCGGGCGCGGCCTTCGAGCCGATCCTGACGGGCATCGACGCGCCGGCGGACCTTGGATACGACACGAAACGCCACCGTCTGCTCGTCCCCATCCCAGGCGCGAACCAGGTGACGATTCATGCACTGCGATAAACGGGCGATTCTCGCCGCACTGACATTCCTGGCCTTCTCCTGCGACATGCCGCAGCAGCCGCACCCCGCGGCGGGCATCGCCAAGGCGCCGGCGTACGGGAAAGCGCAGATCCCCGCGTTCAGCGCGGCCGCGGTCGAGGACGGACAGTGGCTGATTGCACAGAAGGACTACGCGAACACGCGCTACTCCGGGCTGCGGCAGATCAACCTGTCCAACATCGATCAGGTCAAGGTGTTGACTACCTTCTCGACGGGCATGGTGGCCGGACACGAGGCCAATCCGCTCGTGGTCGGCGACACGATGTATCTCATCACCCCGTTCCCGAACATCGTCTACGCGATCAACCTGCGCGAGCCGGGCGGCGCGACGCGCTGGGTGTATCGCCCCGATCCCGATCCCGCGTCGCAGGGCGTGGCCTGCTGCGACGTGGTCAACCGCGGCCTGGCCTACTCGGGCGGCAGGATCGTCCTGAACACGCTCGACAACCACACCATCGCCCTCGACGCCGCCACCGGCGCGGAGCTGTGGGACACGAAGCTCGGCGACATCAATCGCGGCGAGACCATCACCATGGCGCCGCTCATCGTCAAAGACAAAGTGCTGGTGGGCAACAGCGGCGGCGAGATGGGCGTGCGCGGCTGGATCACCGCGCTCGATCTCAACAACGGCAACATCGTCTGGCGCGCGTACAACTCGGGCCCCGACAAGGACGTGCTGATCGGCCCGAACTTCAAGCCCTTCTACCCGATGGATCAGGGTAAGGAGCTGGGCGTGAAATCGTGGCCGCCGGATGCGTGGAAGACCGGCGGCGGAACGGTGTGGGGCTGGATCTCGTACGATCCGGAAACGAACCTCGTCTACTACGGCTCCGGCAATCCCGGTCCGTGGAATCCGGAGCAGCGTCCCGGCGACAACAAGTGGACGTGCACGCTCTTCGCGCGCGACGCCGACACGGGCGAGGCGCGCTGGGCGTATCAGGTCGGCCCGCACGATCTCTACGACTACGACACCATCAACGAGTCGATCCTGCTCGATCTGAACATCGGCGGCCGCATGCGCAAGGTGATGGTGCGGCCGGAGCGCAACGGCTACATCTACGTGATCGACCGGCTCACGGGCGAGGTGCTCTCCGCGACTCCGTTCGCGTACGTGAACTCGACGATGGGCGTCGATCTGAAGACGGGACGGCTCAAGGAGAACAAGAGCAAGGAGCCGCACGTCGGCCAGGTGGTGCGCAACATCTGTCCGGCCGCGCCGGGCGCGAAGGACTTTCAACCGTCGGCGTACTCGCCGAAAACGGGCCTGCTCTACATCACGCACCAGAACCTGTGCATGGACTTCGAGGGCGTAGAGGCGAACTACATCGCCGGCACGCCGTTCGTGGGCGCGAACGTGAAGATGTACGCGGGACCGGGCGGACACCGCGGCGAAGTGACGGCCTGGGATCTCGCGAAGAACGCACCGCGCTGGAAGATCCGCGAGGTCTTCCCGGTCTGGAGCGGCGCACTCGCCACCGCCGGAGACCTGGTCTTCTACGGGACGATGGACGGCTGGGCCAAAGCGCTCGACGCGCGGACGGGCACGGAGGTCTGGAAGTTCAAGCTCGGCTCCGGCGTCATCGCCCCGCCCATGACGTACCTCGGGCCGGACGGCAAGCAATACGTCGCGTTCGTGGCCGGCGTGGGCGGCTGGGCGGGCGCGATCGTGTCGGGCGATCTGGATCCGCGCGACAGCAGCGCGGCGCTGGGATTCGTAAACGCGATGACGGATTTGAAGCACGCAACCACGCGCGGGGGGATGCTCTATGTCTTCGGGCTCTAAAGCACTCTTCGCGCTCGCGCTGCTCGCACTCAACGTAGGGCGGGCTTCAGCCCGCCCACCGGAGGGACGGGCTGAAGCCCGCCCTACGTTGCGCGTCTGCTCCGATCCCAACAACCTCCCCTTCTCCAATCAGAAACTCGCCGGCTTCGAGAACAAGCTCGCCGACCTCGTCGCGAAAGATCTCGGCGCCACGGTCACCTACTACTGGTTCGCGCAGCGGCGCGGGTTCGTGCGCAACACGCTCGGCGCGAACAAGTGCGACGTGATCATGGGCGTGCCGTCGAGCTTCGAGATGGCGCTGACCACCCGGCCGTACTACCGCTCCGGCTACGTGTTCGTCACGCGGCGCGACCGGCGCATCGACATCGACTCGCTCGATGATCCGCGTCTGCGCAAGCTGAAGATCGGCGTGCAGATGATCGGCGACGACTACGCCAGCTCGCCGCCCGCGCACGCGCTCGCGAATCGCGGGATGACGCGCAACGTCGTCGGCTACACCGTCTACGGCGACTACCGGCAGGACAGTCCCACGCAACGCATCGTCGACGCCGTGGCGAAGAAAGAAGTCGATCTCAGCGCCGTGTGGGGTCCGACGGCGGGCTACTTCGCGAAGAAGAGCAGCGTCCCGCTGCGCGTCACGAAGTTCACGCCGGAGATCGATCTTCCCTTCCTGCCGTTCGTGTTCGACATCTCCATGGCCGTGCGCCGCGGCAACACGCAGTTGAAAGAGCGGCTGGACGCGATCATCGAGAAACGGCACGGCGAGATCGCCGGCATCCTCAAACAGTACGGCGTGCCGCTGATGGGAGACGACGTATGAAACGCGCGGCGATCGCTCTCCTTCTGCTTACGATGCTCGCGTGCGAGCGCGAGGAGCGCCGCTTCCGCGAGATGCCCTCCGCCGCGGCCCGGCGCAACACCGAGCGGCTGGTGTCGCTCGTGCCGGGGCCGTACACGGCCGACGTGAAAGTCGATGCCCCGTACGGGCGCAACGCGTTTGCGATCTCCGAGGGAAAGCGGCTTTTCAGTTGGTACAACTGCGTGGGTTGTCATGCGAACGGCGGCGGAGGCATGGGACCTCCGCTGATGGATGAGCGCTGGCGCTACGGCAGCGATCCCGAACAGATCTTCGCCACCATCTGGGAAGGGCGTCCGAACGGTATGCCTTCCTTCCGCGGGAAGATCCCGGAGTACCAGGTGTGGCAGCTCGTCGCGTACGTGCAGTCGCTGAGCGGCAACGTGCCGAAAGACGCGGCCAACGGACGTCCCGACGACATGCAGGTCCACAAGCAGGATCAGGCCCTGCCTGACCTCGTGCCGGAGAAGGAGCCGGCACCCGTCCAATGAGAGGCATCCAGTCCGCGCTCGAGCCGGCAGGCGTGCAGGCGGAACAGATCGCGAATCTCTGGACCGTCTTCCTGATCGTCACGGCCATCGTTTACGTGGTGGTGATGGCGTTCACGATCGCCGCGCTGCTGCGCCGCCGTCCCGCGATCGTCTCCAACGCCACCTCCCCTGCCGTGCGCAACACCGTCAGCGCCGCGGTGGGATTGACGGTGCTCATTCTTTTCGGATTGCTCACCGCGTCCATCTTCACGACGCGCGGCATCGCCAGCGTTCCCGATCGCGCCATTCAGATCGCCGTGACCGGCAAGCAGTGGTGGTGGCAGGTCGAGTACGACGATGCGGATAAAAGCAAGCGCATCACCACGGCGAACGAGATCGTCATTCCGGTCGGCGTGCCCGTCACCGTGCACCTGCGATCGAGCGACGTCATTCACAGCTTCTGGGTGCCGAGCCTTCACGGCAAGCGCGATCTGATTCCCGGCAAGCGCGGACAGACGCTCACCTTCCGCGCCGACAAGCCGGGCGTGTATCGCGGCCAGTGCGCCGAGTTCTGCGGATACCAGCACGCCAACATGTCGCTGTGGGTGACGGCGCTGCCGTTCGCGGATTACGCGAGATGGATCGAGGCGTCGCGGCAGCCGTCGCGCATCCCGTCGACGAAGACCGAGCGCAAGGGACAGGACGTCTTCATGAGCTCTCCCTGCCCGCTCTGCCACACGATTCAGGGCACGGCCGCGGGCGGCAAGACCGGACCCGATCTCACGCACTTCGCCTCGCGCCGCTCGATCGCCGCCGCCATGTTTCCCAACCGCCCCGGCTTCCTCGGCGGCTGGATCGTCGACGCGCAGCATCTCAAGCCCGGCAGCCAGATGCCTTCCATCCCGCTGCAGGAGCAGGAGCTCCAGCCGCTGGTCACGTATCTGGAGAGTCTGAAATGAGCGAGCATGGCGCGCACGTCGGCGACGCGAAGCCGCTCGAAGAACACCTCATCAAAGAGGAGACGAAGGTCGGGCCGTACTCGCTGCCCGGCGACGAAGTCCGGCACGAAGAGCTGGAGAAGATGTGGGGCCCGGCCAAAGGTCCCTTCCGCTGGTTCATGCAGGTCGACCATCACATCCTCGGCAAGCGCTTCATCATCACCGCGTTCATCTGGTTCGGCCTGGGCGGAATCCTGGCCGCGCTGATGCGGCTGCAGCTCTCGCGTCCCGACAACCACTTCCTCAGCGCCGATCAGTACAACCAGATCTTCACGATGCACGGCGTGACGATGATGTTCCTCTTCGCCGTGCCGATCATGGAAGCGGTGGCGGTGTACATGATCCCGATGCTGTGCGGAACGCGCTCGCTGGCCTTCCCGCGGCTGAATGCGTACTCGTACTACATGTTCCTGTTCGGGGGCATCCTTCTCTACGTCGCGTTCTTTCTGAACACGGGGCCGGACACGGGATGGTTCACCTATCCGCCGCTGGCCAATCCCGAGTTCGCGCCGGGCAAGCGCGTCGACATCTGGGCGCAGCTGGTGAATTTCACCGAGATTTCGGCGCTGGCGGTGGCCGTCGAGATCATCGCCACCATCCTCAAGCAGCGCGCGCCGGGGATGTCCATCAACCGTCTGCCGCTCTACACGTGGTCGATGCTGATCACGTCTTTCATGATCGTCTTCGCCATGCCGGCGGTGATGACGTGCAGCTTCTATCTCGCCGCGGATCGCCTGGTCGGCACGCACTTTTTCAATCCCGCGGAAGGCGGCGATCCGCTGCTGTGGCAGCACCTGTTCTGGTTCTTCGGGCATCCCGAGGTGTACATCATTTTCATTCCGGCTCTGGGGATGGTGTCGCAGATCGTGACCGCGTTCACGCGCCGTCCCGTCTTCGGCTACACCGCGATGGTGTTGTCGCAGGTGGCCACGGGATTCATCGGCTTCGGCTTGTGGGTCCACCACATGTTCGCGACCGGCATCCCCGCGCTGGGCTCGAGCTACTTCACCGCGGCGTCGATGATGATCGCCATTCCCAGCGGCGTGCAGATCTTCTGCTGGATCGCCACGATCTGGATGGGCAAGCCGGTCTACAAGCCGCCGTTCATGTTCGTGCTGGGCTTCATCGCCATCTTCGTGCTGGGCGGACTGACCGGCGTGATGCTGGCCTCCATTCCGCTCGACCTGCAGATTCACGACACGATGTTCGTCGTCGCGCATCTGCATTACGTGCTGATCGGCGGCGCCGTGTTCCCGCTCTTCGGCGTCCTCTATTACTGGTTCCCGAAGATGACCGGCCGCATGCAGAACGACGTGGCCGGACACATCTCGTTCGTTTTGATGTTCATCGGCTTCAACCTCACCTTCTTCCCGATGCACAAGCTGGGATTGATCGGGATGACGCGCCGCATCTACACGTATCACCCCGAAACGGGCTGGGGTCCGCTCAACGCGCTGTCGAGCATCGGCGCGCTGGTGCTGGCGATGGGCGTGCTCGTGTACGTCGGCAACGCCGCGTGGTCGTGGAAGAAGGGCCGCATCGCGGGCATGAATCCGTTCGACGGACCGACGCTGGAGTGGGCCACCAGCTCGCCGCCGCCGCCCTACAACTTCATCCACGTGCCGGTGGTGAACAGCCTCGAGCCGCTGTGGCACGCGCCGGAGCATCAGCCCCTCGTCACCGGCCTCTCGACGCAGGAAAAAGAAGTGCTGATCACGCGCACGTTCGACGCCGAGCCGGATCACCGCTACACGCTGCCCACCTACACGCCGTGGCCGTTCCTCGCCGCCGTGGCCACAGGGAGCATGTTCGTCGGGAGCCTGTTCACGCCGTGGGCGTTCGCGATCGGACTGCCCATCGCCGGCGCGATGGTCACCGCCTGGTTCTGGCCCACGACGGCGAAGAAGGAAGGCGAGCTTCCGGGCCGGTCCGAGCGCGAGTTCCCCGCCGAGCAGGCCAGCGAGGTCACGACGTGATCCAGCGCCAGACCATCGACGTCGCCTCGCTGCCCGATCACGCGTTCGGCAGCCGCAGCATCATGTGGTGGGCGACGATGTGCATCATCGCCATCGAAGGCAGCGTCTTCGCGATCGCCATCGCCAGCTACTTCTACCTGCAGGGCAACGAGGAGGCGTGGCCGCCGCCCGACACGGCGCTGCCCGGCCTGTTCTGGCCCTCGATCAACGTGGCCATCCTGCTGCTCAGTCTCATTCCCAACGAGCTGACCAAGCGCGCGGCCGAGGACATGCGCCTCCACGATACGCGCCGCTGGATGACCATCGCGGTGCTCTTCGCCGTGGCCTTCGTGATCGTGCGCTGCTTCGAGTTCACGAGCCTCAACGTGAGCTGGGACAGCAACGCCTACGGCTCCGTGACCTGGACGCTCCTCGGCTTTCACACCGTGCACCTGGTCACGGATCTCTTCGACTCGCTGGTGTTGGCAGTGGTGATGTTCACCAGGCACGCGGAGAACTCGCGCCGCTTCGTCGACGTCGCGGAGAACGCGTTCTACTGGTACTTCGTCGTGCTGTCCTGGATTCCCATCTATCTCGTTCTCTACTGGGTGCCGCGCTGGCTCTGACATGTCCAAGCCGAAACCGTTCAAGACCGATTTCCGCGAGCACGATCGCTGGCTCGTCACCTCGTTCGCGGCGGGACCGCTGGCCGCGCTGACGAATCTCACCGTCAGCTACTTCCTCACGCCCGAGAGCTGCCAGCAGGGGACGAAGATCTGGCTGCACGCGTCCGCGGCGGGATTCATTCTCGTGTCGCTGGCTTCCGCGTTCATCGCGTGGCGCATCGGCGCGCAGTTCCAGACGAAGGTGCCCGATCCGCTGCACGACCGCACGCAGTGGCATGCCACGGCGGCGCTCATCCTCTCGCTCGCGTCCGTTGTGGTCATCATCGGGATGGAGATCCCGAACCTCGTGCTGAGGAGTTGCGACTGATGTACGTCCTCGCACATGACGGCGTGATTCACGCGGCGCAGATCTGGAACGCGCTGACCGCGGTCTCGCTGTTCGCGATCATCGCGATCTACGTCATCGGCGTGCGCAAGGTGTGGCGCACGAACGGCGGACGCCACACGATCCGCAGGTGGCAGGCCGCGGCGTTCGTCATCGGCTGGGCGTCCGCGGGTCTGGCGCTTCTCGGACCGCTCGACCGCTGGAGCGACGTGCTCTTCTCCGCGCACATGGCGCAGCACGAGATCCTGATGCTCATCGCCGCGCCGCTGATGGTCCTGGGGCGCGGGAACCTCGCACTGATGTGGGCCGTGCGCGGCACGGCGCGCTTCGTACGCCTGCTCGATGTCGTGAGCGGTCCCGTGACGGTGCTCGTCCTGCACGCCGTCGTGCTGTGGATGTGGCATGTGCCGGCGCTCTTCGAAGCCGCGCTGCACGACGAGACGATCCACGTCGTCCAGCATCTCGGCTTCTTCATCACCGCCGCGCTGTTCTGGTACGCGCTCATTCACGGCCGCTACGGCCGCCTCGGCTACGGCGTCGGTGTGCTCTACGTCTTCTTCACCGCCATGCACACGCAGATCCTCGGCGCGCTGCTGACGTTCGGAACGCGCACCTGGTATCCGACCCACGCCGCGCGCACCGCCGCCGCGGGCCTGAGCGCGATCGACGATCAGCAGCTGGCCGGCGTGGTGATGTGGATTCCGTTCGGCGTCGTGTTTCTGTTCGTCGCGCTGGCACTGTTCGCCGCGTGGCTCGGCGAGGCCGAGCGGCGCATGGCGATCACGGAGGCGGGACGATGAGGGGACGACCGGGGGCCAGGCCAACCAGCGGGGTCCGGGGGCGAGCCCCCGGCCGCCGGAGGCCCCCGGTCGTCCCCCCTCAGTGCTTGAACTTGAACGCGTCGCGAATGCGCGGATCCACGGCCGGCGAATACCAGTCGCGATACGGCCACGGCTCGTCGTTCACGAACTCGCCGTTGTGGTGAAAGCCCCACTGGCGAAAGTCGGCGTTCAGCGCGTCGAGCGATTTGCCGGTGAGCTTCATCAGCGCGTCGTCGCTGTTCGTGCCTTGCGCGAATTCGCTCGCCAGGCGCGGGATGGCGTCCGCGCCGTAGCGGTCTTCCAGGAAGCGGATGAACGTCTGCGCGACGACGTACGCGTCCGCATCCGCGCCGCGCTCCATCACCGCGTCGAGCAGCGTGACGGGGAGCACCAGCGCGTTGGGCGTCGTCGCGAACGCGTTCTCCTGCCGCGGCACGAGCTCCATGCGCGCGGCCACGCCTTCCTGAAACCAGCGCGGCGCGTTGTCGTGCGTGAGCTGCGCGAGCACGGCATGCGTCATCTCATGCGCGATCACGGCCACGACCTCGGGACGGAAGCGCTCCACGGACGCGAACGGGAAGAGGATCTCGCCGTCGTACAGGCCGAGGATGTGATCGGAGTTGGTGATGTCGCGGCGGAAGTCTTCCCAGTGCAGCACGTTCACGGTGACTCTGCGCAGCGGCGGTGACGCAAGTCTGCGCTGCACGCGCGCCAGCTCCGCTTCGAGCAGATCGCCGATCCGCGACGCGACGGCGGGATTGATCGACGCGTCGTGACGGATGTCGAAGTGCGGCGTGGCGATGATCTGCGCGTTCGTCGCCAGCGCGCGGCGGAGCTCGAGCTGGCGGAGCTTGAGGTCCTGGTTGCCCGCGGAGCGGAAGAGCGTCTCCGCGACGGACCACTGGCCGGCGTTGCTCATCGCGTCGGCGATGGCGATGCGTGTCTTCTCGTCCGCCGCGTTTCGCGTTTCGGCGAGACGGCGTGCATCCTCGACCCGGCCCGCGCGCAGCAGCGCGCGGATGCGCACGTGCAGCAACTCGTCCGGCGTCTCGCGCTCGGTGAGCTTCAGCACGTCGCTCCAGCGGTTGTGGCGCACGAGCGCGCTGATGGCGCGGATCGAGGGTGTGCCTCGCTTCGCTTCCGCGAGCGCGAGGGCATCGTTGCGTTCCTGCTCGAACGTGGCCGGGACGACCTGCGCGTCTTTCGGCGCGAGCGCGGCGCCGTTCGGAATGACGATCGCGGCGCTGCCGATCTCCACGCGCAGCTTCTCGCCGCTCACGAACGCCTTCGCGTTCGGCGGCCATTGCAACGGTGCGGTGCCCAGGACGCGGCTGCGCACCAGCGGCTCGGCGGGGGCGTAGTACGAGATGAGCGACTTCGTGCGCAGGTCGTCCATGAGCGTGCCGTCGCGCACGAGCTCCTCGCGCGGCTTCGGCTCGAGCTGCCACGCCAGGCGGAACGATTCGAACGTGCCCTCGCGGTAATACGCTTCGGCGTCGCGCGTGCCCATCGCGCGCATGCCGGCGTAGTCGCCTTTCTCCAACAGGTCATCGTCGCGGACGACGGGCTTCGTGCGCGCGACTCTCACGGGCGCGGGCTCCGTGCGCCGCATGCGAACGAACGGCACGATCGCCAGCGCGAGTGCGACGGCGATGAGGATCAGTCGCAGTTTGCGAAACGCGATCGCGCCGAGGATGCAGATGGCGATGGTGGCGATCCACGGAAGCGTGGGGGAGAACCGTTGCGTCGATGGAGGCGCGGCGGCGGGTACCGCGTTTCCGAAAAGCACCCGCTCGATCCGCCCATCCGGCCACCGCACCTCGAACGCCACGCCCTCGGAGGCCTTGCGCAGCGTCCACGTGGCGTTCTCGCTCGCGGGCGCATGCGCGAGCTTCGCCGCCACCTGCGACACCGCCTCGCGCTCCTGCGGCGCGATCGGCGCCACGGCCAGCAAAACGACCAACGGCCACATCGGCGGAATGATCCCATGCGTCTCGTCCGTTCTGCCGCGCGATGCGCAAATTATTTGCGGTCCTGCTCCTGGCCCTGACTGCCTCCGCGAACGAGATCTCTTATCGCACGCTGCAGTCCGGCTCGCCCATCGGTCCCACGGTGCTCCACGACCACGGCATTCACGGCGAGGGGCAGATCATCGCCATTCTCGACACCGGTCTCGACTACAACAACTGCTACTTCGCGGAGCTCGACAATTCGCCGCCGCCGTTCAACACCGGCACGCCCGCGGGCGGGCTGCAGTCCGGCAACGTCGATCTCTCGCGGCGCAAAGTCGTGGCGTACGATTTTCTCTTCTCCTGCGAGCAGTACCCGGGCCGCCCCGGCTGCGACAAGCCCAACGACCTGGCCTCGCTCGACAACCAGGGTCACGGCACGCACTCCGCCGGCTCTGCCGTTGGCGATCGCGCGCCGTTCCTCGTGCACGACTTCGCCGACGCCGTCGCGCCCGGCGCGAAACTGATCGTGCAGGACGGCGGCTACGTCGGCGGCGACTGGTGCACGCAGTTCCCCGGCGTCGGCTGTCCCGCGAAGCTCACGCCGATCTTCGAGCAGGCCTACCAGCAGGGCGCGCGCATTCACTCGAATTCGTGGGGCGACCGGCAGGGCAGCAGTGCGCCCTCGCCGCCGACCGCGAACTATCCGCAGTCCGCGCGCGACGTCGACGCCTTCGTCTACACGCATCCCGACATGCTGGTCATCTTCAACACCGGCAACCTCGGGCAGAACATCCCCACGCCGGCCAGCTCGCTGTCCGCGCCGGGCAGCGCCAAGAATACGCTGCAGATCGGCGGCACGCGCGCGGCCTCGACGTCGATGAACGACGACGTCCTCGCCGAGTTCACGCTCTTCGGTCCGACGAAGGACGGGCGCATCAAGCCGGATCTCGTGGCCGCGGCGCGCGTCACCGCGGCGAACGTCGACTTTGACGACAACCCCGCAACGTGCGACGTCGGTCTCGACCTCGGCACCTCGTGGTCGTCGCCCACTGTTGCCGGCGCGGCCGCGCTCGTGCGCCAGTACTACACCGACGGCTTCTATCCGAACGGCATTCGCAGCGCTTCCAACGCGATCACGCCGAGCGCTGCGCTGATGAAGGCCACGCTCATCGCCGCCGCGCGGCCCATCCTCAAGCGCCGCGACCTCACCACGAACAGCACCGTCACCGCGCTGCCCGTGCCGTCGCCGCAGCAGGGCTGGGGCTTCCCGGTGCTCGACGACGTTCTCTACTTCGACGGCGACACGCGCCGCCTGCGCGTCGCCGACTACGCGAACGCGAACGGACTGGCGCAAGGCGAGTCGCGCACGATCCGCGTCGAAACGCGGCCGGGCACTCCGCTCAAAGCCGTGCTGGTGTGGACCGATCCTCCCGCCGCCGCCCGCGCGGTCGGCGACACCACGCCCGTTCTCGTCAACGATCTCGATCTGCG
>DATLBM010000659.1:0-14575 GCA_035526885.1 Thermoanaerobaculia bacterium
GCGGTGAGCCCGCGCATCGGCATCGACAACTCCGGCGACGCGGCGAGGTGGCCGCTGCGCTTCTTCATTCGCGGCAACCGCAACGTGTCGGCGTATCGCAATGTCGTCTGATCACTACCGGACGATCGCGTCGCGCGCCGAGCAGCGGCTGAAGATCGAGCGTTCGGATTTCCTCGGGATCGCGTTTCCGGTCGTCGCCGAAGACGCATTCTTCGAGGAGCTGACGCGCATTCAGAAAGCGCACTTCGACGCCACGCATCACTGCTGGGCCTTTCGCCTTTTCGCGGAGTCGCGCTCGCGCTCTTCGGACGCGGGCGAGCCGTCGGGAACCGCGGGCAGGCCGATCCTCGCGGCGATCGAAGGTGCGGCGCTGCACGACGTGGGCGTGGTGGTGGTGCGCTGGTACGGCGGCGTGAAGCTCGGCACCGGCGGTTTGTCGCGCGCGTATCGCGACACGGCCGCGGAGGCGCTGCGCATCGCGGCGGCGCTCGATCGCTACGTGTACGAGCGCGTGCGGGTGATCGTCCCGTTCGACGCGATCAGCAACGTCTATCGACTGGTGGATCCTCCGAACGTGCTGCTCCTCGGCCAGGAGTACGGCGAGACGAACGTGTTCGAATTCGATGTGCGGTTGTCGGCGCTGGAGGCGTTTCGGACGCGATTGCGCGAGTTGCGGCTCGGGTGACCGAGTCATTCCTCCGTGACGTTCGTCTTCGCGATGCGATCGCCCGTCCGCGATTTCCCGAACAGCACGAGCAACACCTCCAGCACGTTCCAGCCCGGGACGATCAGCGGGAAGTTGCGAATCAGCGAGCGGCCGTAGCCGCAGCCCTCGCCGCGCGGCGTGAGCAGGCGCAGGCCCAGCAAATGCTTGCCGATGGAGCGGCCGCGGAAGCCGTCGCGGAAGAGCATGGCCACCATCAGGATGGCCAGGGCCGCCCACCAGACGATCTGGATGCCCTTCGGCGAGGAGGCCCAGGTCATTCCGTAACTGACGATGGACGCGGGAAGGACGAGAATGATGGCCATCGACAGCGCATCGACGAGGAACGCGGCGATGCGCAGCAGCTTGGTCTGGCTGTTATCGGTCAATTCGGAAACCTCGGCGCGCGATTCTCGTACAACCCGCTTGCAGGTGTCGTATGAACAGGTCGAAACGTAACGTTTATTTACTGGCCGCCGTGGCCGTCCTCGCCGCCGGAGGGTGCCGCGAGCACCGCCACCGCTCCGGCAGCAACGCCGTCCGCGCGACGATCACCCGCAACTGGCCCTCGTCCGGAATCTCGCTGGTGAAAGTCGGCGAAGTGGACGGCGACATCACCGTCGAAGCGGCGACCGGCAACGAGATCTCGCTCCTGGCCACGGCGAAGGGCGACCTCGAGATCAAGAAGGGTCAGGAAAACGACGGCCTGTTCGAAACGAAGATCGTGGGCGACACGCTGCGCATCGGCCGCAACGAGAGCGAGCGCGAAGGCATCCATTTCTTCTGGGACATGGACGACAAGAAGATCGACTACGTCCTCAAGGTTCCGCCGACGGTCTCCCTCGTCGTGATGACGGTGAACGGCAAGATCGCCACCCGCGGCGTCGACGGCGAGATGAAGGCCACGACGGTCAACGGTCCGATCGAGATCGAGACCGCGGGCACGAGCGAGCTGCAGGCCTCGACGGTCAACGGCCGCGTGCGCGCGAAATTCACCCGCGGCTTCACCGGCGCACGCTTCAAGACGGTGAACGGCGGCGTCACCGCCACCCTCCCGGCCGGCGCGTCGTTCGCGGTGAACCTCTCGCAGGTCAACGGCGACTTCGAAGCCTCGTTCCCGCTCAGCATCCACTCGAACCCCGGCAGCCGCCGCGTGTCGGGCGACGTGAACGGCGGGGAGCACGAGCTGAAGATCACGACGGTGAACGGCGACGTGGAGCTGGCGCGCCTCGGTGGGACGTAGTTCGCTGTCGCTCGGGGCACGACCGGGGGCCTCCGGCGGCTGGGGCCGCGGGCCCCAGACCCCACTTGCAGGCATAGCCTCCGCGACACACTTTCGCATCTCGCACGGACGTGTCGCGGAGGCTATGCCTGTCAGCGGCGTCCGGGGCTCGCAGCCCCGGCCGCCGGAGGCCTCTCGTCGTCCCTCGAGCGCCACCGAATTATCATCACCCACGTGACGCGGCGACTGCTGCCACTCCTCCTCTTCGTCGCCATCGCCGCGGCCTCGTTCGGCGCCATGCGCAGCTACGACTTTTTCTGGCAGCTCGCGACCGGACGGTGGATCGTCGAACATCGCGCGCTGCCGCTCACGGATCCGTTCGCGCTCGCGAGCGACAGAGTCGAGTGGATCGATGGCGAGTGGCTGTACGAGGTCGTGCTGTACGCCGCGCATCAAGCCGTCGGATTGAGCGGACTGTCGTTCGTGCGCGGCGCGCTCATCGCGGCGATCTTCACGCTCGCGTTCGTGTTCGCACGGCGCAACGGCGACGAGCACTCCGCGTTGCTCGCGACCGCGTTCGGGCTCGCGGGTGCGATTCAGCTGCTGGATTTGCGGCCGTCCGTCGTGGCGGCGTTGCTGGTCGTGCTGATGCTCGGCGCGCGCACGTGGTGGGCGAAGACGCTGATCACGATCGTCTGGATCAACGTGCATCCGTCCGCGCTGCTCGCGCCGATCGTGGGGAAGAATCCGCTGCTCGCGCTGGCGCTGCTCGTCAATCCGCACGGCTACAAGGCCATCCTCGAGCCGCTGCGACTGGCGTCGTTCGTCACCGGCGGGACGTTCGTGAATGCGGAGTGGGTCCCCAGCACGCCGGCGCAGTTTCCGCTGCTGTATCTGGCGATTGCGGGAGCGGCGGCATTGCACGCGATTCGAAAAGAGCGCGACTGGTTCCGCATGGCGCTGCTGGCGTTGTTCGCGCTGCTGGCCATTCGCGGCGTGCGCAATCAGCCGCTGTTCTTCGCGGCCATGCCGCTGCTCGTGCCGCTGCCGCCGCTGCGCAGCGTGGCCGGCTACGTCACCGCGGCGATCGCCGTCATCATCGCGGCGGTCTCCGTCGATCATCGTCCGGGCGTGCCGCCCGAGCGTTTTCCGATCAAAGCCGTGCAGGCGTTGCAGGGAACGACGGGCAACATCTACAACCCCGATCAATTCGGCGGCTATCTGATCTGGACGTTCTATCCCCAGCGGCGCGTGCTCACGGACGGCCGCAACGAGCTCTATCGGACGTTCATCCCCGAATGGCAGGCCGCGCGCGAGGACCAGCGCAAGTGGCGCGCGCTGCTGAAAAAGTACGACATCGCCATTGCGGTCGAGGAGTACCGTCCGCCGCTGCGCGTGACCGATGCGCGCACGGGCCAGGTGCGGGAGATGCCGGCGCATCTCGCATATTGGCCGAAGAGTGAGTGGACGATGATCGCGCGGGACGAGGCGGCGATGGTGTTTGCGCGGCGGCGCGTCAGTTCACCAGCTCGCGAGGGTCGCTGAAGCACAGCTCCTCGTCGGGCCAGCGCTGATGCAGCACGCGATCGAAGTGCGGCTGCACGATGCGCTCGTAGCGGTCGCCGAAGGTCGGGAAGATCTCCAGGATTGCTTTGCGGGCGCAGGCGACGAGGCAGCGCGCCTCGCGATGCGAGACCGTGCGGTCACTGCTGATCAGGTTCAGCGTGAGCTCGACGATCATGCGAACACGGCGGAGTCTGCGGCGCTCGAAGAACGCGGAGTTGGGCTCCGTCTGCGACTCGTACTCGAATTTGGGCATCGTGTTCACCCGCCGCAAACCGCTCTCGCGAAGAGTGAATTCCTAACGCTTGTTCGGCGAGTCGAACGCACTTTTGCCGTGTGCGAAAACCGTGGCCGAGCCTTGGGCAATCGGCGGGGCCGGCCGTGCCGGCTCGGCGAGTCGAACGCACTTTTGCCTTGTGCGAAAACCGTGGCGGAGCCTTGGGCGATTGGCGGGGCCGGCCGTGCCGGCTCGGCGAGTCGAACACACTTTTGCCTTGTGCGAAAACCGTGGCCGTGCCTTGGGCAATCGGCGGTGCCGGCCGTGCCGGCTCCGTGCGCGCTACGCGTGTTCGCGGTCGCCCTCGGCCCAGATTTCCTCGGCCAGCGACGGGTCGATCAGCGACTCGTAGTAGCGCGTGGCGCTGCGTCCCACCGCGTACACCGCCGCGTAGTTCAGTGCGCCGCCGGAGACGATGCCGATGAACGGGATGAGCTTCGTGAGCTGCTCGCGGAATGCGCGCGCGCCGATCTTCTCCACGAGCACGCCGCCCGACGACGATCCGAGCAGCGCGGCAATGCCCTGCTTGCCGGCGCCGACGCCCGACGAGTACGCGATACAGGCCACCGCTTCCGAGAAACGCTCGCGCGACGAGGGCTCGTGTCCGTACACGGTGGCGATGCCGAGGATGAGGCGGAACTGCTGATAGACGAGATAGGCCACGTCGGCGCTGAGCGTGCCGATGGCGGCGATGCCGAGCGGAATGCCCGTCACGGCTCCGGCCGCCGCGCAGCGAATGGCCGTACGCCGCGCCAGCGTGCGCGCGTGCTCGGCGGGCGTGAACTCCGGCGCCTTCTCGCGGAGCTCGTCCACCTCCTTGCGCAGCTTGTCGGTGTCGATCTCCTCGAACATCGAGCGGAAGATCTCCTCGAGCACCGAGTCCGCGCGCTTCTTGAGGTCTTTGGCAGTGGCCATCATCTATTCAGTGGATTTCGTGGAAGTATCGCTTTTGGTTTCAGTCTTCGTTTCCGTCTTCGTTTCGCTCTTCGTCTCCGACTTCGGTGCGGACGATGAAGAAGACGCGTAATCCGTCTTGTAGAAACCTGAGCCTTTGAACTGGATGGCCGGCGAGGAGAAAAGCTTCTTCATCTCGCCGCCGCATTTCGGGCAGACCGTGAGCGGCGCGTCGGAAAATTTCTGGATGATCTCGTGACGCTCCTGACACTGCCGGCACTGGTATTCGTAAATCGGCATATCTCTCTCGAAGGTAACGCTGCGGGCGCGGCGCTATTTCAGGAACTGAGCCTGCCCAGTTTCGCGTTCGACGATTCCTCCGCGGCAAAGACCTTGCCGTCGCGGAAGTAGACGCCGGCCACGCCGCCGTCGCGCGTGCGGTAGTACCACGCTTCGACGGTGGCCTCGGGACGCTCGTTCGTCATCGACCAGCCGGGCATGGGCTTGCCGAGGAGGTTCGCGACTTCGCGGCGGCTCATGCCTTTCTCCAGCGTGAGCAGCTTCTCGCGCGTCACGGCCAGATGATCGACGGCCATCGCCAGTCCGCGCGTGGCCTCGGCGTTCGAAGGATCGTGGGCGAGCACGGCGCGATAGAAGCGGATCGAGTCCTGATGGCGTCCCATCGCTGCCAGATCGTTCGCGAACTCGAGCTGCAATCGCTGCCACACTTCGCGCGCGCGGCCGTGGTCGGGATGTTTTTCCACGAAGGCGCGGACGGAATCCGCGTACGCTTGTCGGTGCTCCGGACGCGCGTTCGGCGCAACCGCCGCCTGCTTGTGCCGGAGCACGTCGCGCCACTCGGTCTGGTGATCGGACTGCGCGCCGCGATCGGCGCAACCGGCGGCCAACAGCAGCAGGAGCGTTGCAGAGACGGTGGAAAACCGCATTGACGACACGGTAGCATACGGGACTTTGGGAGGAGCTTTATGGCTGTGAAGGGTGAGGAAATTGCGGGTGCGATCGACGCGCAGGTCCGTGAATCCATCGAGAAGATGGTGTCGGAGATCCGCTCCTCGATCGAAGACGTGCGCGCCGCGGTCGACTCGCAACTGAAAGCCGCCCTCCAGAGCGTGCAGGCCGACGTCAACTCCGTCTCCTTCCTGCCGCAGATCCGCAAGTCGGTCGACGAGCTGGAATCGTCGTATCTCGCCGAGAAGCCCGCCGCGCCATCGGGCGCCGGCGCGAAGCGCGTCAAAGCCGCGGTGCAGCAGATCGAGGGCGGCAAGTCGCAGGTCGACGTGCTGAATGCGCTGCTCGAGCAGTGCCTGGGATTCGGCTCGCGCGCGGCGCTGCTCATCCTGCGCGGCGAGACGTTCAGCGGCTGGAAAGGCGTGGGCTTCTCCGCGCACGGCGGCAACGACGAGATGGTGAAGCGCTTCAACGCGGCGCCGGGACTGATTCCGGAGCTCGACCGGGTGCTGCGCAACGAGCAGGTCGTGGAGTGGGACGGCCAGAACCTCGCCACGCGCCTCGGCGTCAGCGCCTCCGAGCGCGCCGTGCTCGTGCCGATGGTGATCAAGGACAAGGTCGCGGCGGCGGTGTTTGTCGACGTGGTCTCGGACGACGCGTCGAAGTTCGACTCGGACTCCATCGAGCTGCTCGTCTTCACGACGGGCCTGCTCGTCGACACGCTGGCCATTCGCAAGAAGATCCCTTCGCCGAGTCTGCGTGCGGCGGAAGGCTCGCTCGAGTCGCCCGCGCCGCGGCCGGCTCCGACGCCGGCGCCCGCGCCCGCGCCTCCCGCACCGCCCGCTCCCGCACCGCCGCCCGCGCCGCAGCCTCCGCCCGTGCCGCGAAGCACGGACGCGGGCACGGTCGCGATCAACGCGTCGCAGCTGCGCGAGCTGATGGCGTCGCAGCGGCCGGGATTCAACGTGCCGGCGTCCGAAGAATTCAGCGCGCCGGCGCAGCGACCCGCGTCCGCACCTCCGCCGCCCCCGCCTCCGCCCGTAGCAGCAGCGGCGCCTGCGGCGAGCGAGGATCGTCCGTCGACGCAGTACATCCCGCCCGCGAACATCAATCGCACCGGCGCCGGCGGACCGCAGTCCGACGACGCGAAAAAGCACGATGAAGCACGCCGCTTCGCCCGCCTGCTCGTCTCCGAGATCAAGCTCTACAACGAGGCGAAGGTCGAGCAGGGACGCCGCAGCAACGATCTCTACGAACGTCTCAAGGAAGACATCGACCGCAGCCGCCAGATGTACGACGAGCGCATCGCCGACGAAGTGCGCCAGGTTTCGAACTATTTCTATGACGAGCTGGTGCGCATTCTGGCCGACGGGCGAGCCGAGGCATTAGGTTTGTAATGTAACCGGCTGTGCTGCAGTTGATCCGCCGCCGCAAGCTCGCGGCGACCCTCGCCGCCGTGCTGCTCATCGGCGGCGTCATCACCTTCTTCGTGATGCGCGGACGCGTGGGCGAAACCGCTTCGCACGACGAGGCGGACGTGTCCGAGACGGCCGAGGCGCCGCCCGATCTGGAGAAGCTGCGGGAGAAGTATGCGGCCGGCGTGGCGGCCATTCATCGCAACGACGGCGCGGACGCGGTCAAGCAGTTCGAGTCGTTCACCTTCGGGCCGCGCGCGGTCGAGGAGTACCGGCTCTACTACCTCGCCAACGGACATCAGCTCGCCGGCAATGCGGCAGCCGCGCGCGTGACGCTCGCGCGGTTGTGGCGCCGCGAGCCGCGCATGGTCTATCGCAACGACATCGGATTCAATCTGGCCTCGCTGTACGACACGGCGGGCGACTTCGAGCGCGGCGCCGAGGTCTACGCGGCGCTGGCGCGGCGCGCGGATGTGCCCGAGGTGCAGGCCGCGGCGCGATTGCAGGCGGCGATGGCGCGGCTGCGCGCGGGCGACGTCTCGGCGGCGCTGTTCAACGCGCGCATGATTCTCATCGACAGTCCCGCGTCGCATGAAGCGAAGCAGGCCGGCCAGCTCGTTCGCGCGCTGACGGGACTTCCGGACACGGCGCCGTATCCGCTCGCGCCATCCGAACGTTTGGAGCGCGCCACCGCGCTGTCCGCCACCGGCAAGCCGGACGACGCGCTGCTCGAGCTCGACGCCCTGGCCCGCTCCGCCCCGCACCTCGGCCCGTCCATCCAGGTGCAGCGCGGCGTCGCTCTGCATCGGCTTCGCAAGTTCGAGGACTCGAACAAAGTGCTGGAGCCGCTCACCTCCGGCTACTTCAAGTATGCGATTCCCGCGCTGCAGTACACGGCGAAGAACTACGCGATCGTCGCGGCGTCCATCAATCCCGAGACCACGAAGACGGTCAAGGAGAAGAAGCAGGTCGGCACGATCAAGCAGCGCGTCGGCAAAGGAAAGAAAAAGCGCACGGTCACGAAGCCGAAGTTCCAGACCGTCTTCAAGCAGGTGAAGCTGATCGACCTCGCGAAGAAGAAAAAGAAGGACGAGTACGACCGCCTGGCCAGCGAGCGGCTGAAGGACCTGCTGTCGCTGCCGCAGATCTCACCGGACGTGCGGCTGGACACGCTGAACGCGCTCAGCGAGCGCGCCGCGGCGAAGAATCAGGACGCTTACGTGATGCAGTTGCTGCCGCAGGTCGTCAAGCTCGATCCGGCATCCGATCCGGCGCTGCAGCATTTCTGGGACAAAGGCTGGGCGCTGTACGCGCGCGGCGATCTCAATGGCGCGAAGCAGTATTTCCGCTTCATCGCCGATACGTACACGCATCCGAACGTGCGCCGCCAATCGGACTACTGGTACGCGCGCTGCCTCGAGCGCCAGGGACAGAAGGAGGAAGCGCGCTCGATCTATCAGAAACTCGCCAACGCGCCGTACGAAGACCTGTACGCGCAGCACGCGCAGGCGCGCGGCGCGAAGCGCGGATGGACGGGCAGCAATCCGCTGAAGCGCGACGGTCCGGACTGGCGCGAGCTCGCCGAGAAGCAGATGCCCGAGGAGCTGGAGCTCGCGTACGAGCTGAGCGCGCTGTCGTCGATGCGCGAGGCCTTTCTCGAGGCGCGCAAGAACCTGAACCGCACGAACAACCGCCTCGCGCACGCGATCATGGCGGACTTTTACCACTCCGCCGGCAACGAGCTGCTGATGTACACGGAGCTGCGCAAGGCCTGGCCGCAACTGGCGACCGTCGAACAGGACTCGGTGCCGCTGTACTTTTTCAAGATGTACTACCCGCTGAAGTACGGCGAGCCGATCGAGAAACATGCGAAGGAGCGCGGCGTCGATCCGAACCTCGTGCGCGGCCTGATCCTGCAGGAGAGCTACTACAACCCGGAAGCGAAGTCGCACGTCGGCGCCACGGGCCTGATGCAGCTCATGCCCTCCACCGCGAATGACTACGCGGGCCGCCTGCGCATCCCCTTCGCCGCCAAGCGCCTCGACAATCCCGACGTGAACGTCCGCCTCGGCACGTATCACCTGCGCATGCTCATCGACATGTTCCGCGGCAACACCTACTTCGCGGTGGCGTCGTACAACGCCGGCCAGGGCAACGTGCTGAAGTGGCGCCGCGCCGCGCCCGGCAAACCGACGGACGAGTTCCTCGAGTCGATCCCGTTCCAGGAGACGAGGAATTACGTGAAGAGGGTGACGATGCTCAGATCGACGTATGCGCGGCTCACGTCGTCTTCGTGAGCCGCGCAACGCGCGTCATCCTTTGAACTTGATGGTGCAGCCGAACGCGCGCGTCTCCGCCTTCGCCACCTCACGTCCGTTCGTCAGCGCGCCCAGCGCGTCGGTGAGTCCCGTGCTGGTGCGCTTCTTCGGATCGGCCTGATCGTCGACATAGCCGCGGTAGCGGATCACGCCCTGGCCGTCGACGACGTACACGTGCGGCGTCACGCGCGCGCCGTACGCGCGGGCGATGGCGCTGTCGCCGTCCTTGAGGTACGGGAACGGATAGCCCTTCTCCGTCGCGCGCTCTTTCATGTCGTCCATCGCCTCATCGGCGAACATTCTGGAGTCGTCGTTCGAGTTCACCGCGTAGAAGCGCACGCCGCTGCCCTTCCACTTGTTCGCGATCTCGATCAGGCGCGGCTCGAACGCCTTCGCGTACGGGCAGTCGTTGCACGTGAAGATCACGACTTTCGTGAAGCCGTCGTTCGGCTTCATCGTCACCGTCTTCCCATCGACCGCGTTCTTCAGCGAGAACGCGGGCGCCTTCGCGCCCGCGGCCAGTTCGTCTCCGGCGTGAAGGAGCGGTGCAGCCAACAGCATCAGCGCGAGCAGCATCTTCGTTTTCATCGTTTCCTCCTCAGGATCTCGCGCAACCGCGCGATCGTCTCGTCTTTCTTGATCTGACCATTGCTCCGCCACACCTCGCGGTTGTTCGCGTCGAACACGATCGTGATCGGGATCGAGCCGTCGAATTTGTAGTGATCCGCGAGCGGATCGAGCTGGCCGGTGAAGTAGAAGTTCGGCCAGCGCACTTTCTGCTTGTCCAGAAACGCGGAGACGTTGGCCGGCTTCGTGTCGGGAATCATGTCGTCGAGCGACACGCCGACGATGGACACTTCGTCGCCGAACGCGTCGTCGACCGCGCGCAGATCGGGCAGCTCCGCGACACACGGCGCGCACCACGTGGCCCAGATGTTCACCACGCGCGCCTGCGACTTCGCGGGGAACGCTTTGGCGATCTGTTTCGGATCGCTTGTGGAGCGCAGGTCGGCGGCGCGGGCCGGGATCGCGAGAAGCAAGCCCACGAGCGCAAGGCCGGAAGAAGCCTTGGGCAACCAGCGCAGGTGGCCGTGCCACCTAAGGCAAATAGCCGCGAATAGTGCGAACGTTCGCATCGGGTCGGTCCACTTTCACTTCGATCGTGCGGTAGGCCTGATCGTTTTTCGAAACTTCCGTCGAGTAGCTGATGAGGTACTGCGTGCGGAGATCTTTCTCCAGCTGCGCGTACGTTTCGTTGAGCACCTTCGAGCTGCGGGCAAAGTACGTGAGGCCGCCGGTCTCGTCGGCCAGCGTGCGCATCGGCCCGCTCGCGCGAAGATGTCCGATGCCGATGAAGTACAGCGGCACGCGCGATGCGCGCGCGTACGCGAGCATGTCGTTCCAGGTCACGCGCGAGCTCGTGTCCTCGCCGTCGGTCAAAACGATCAGCGCCTTGCGTCCCGGCACGTTCCGGAACTTGTACAGCCCCGTGACGATGGCGTCGTACAGCGCCGTGCTGCCGCCCGCCTTCGGAATCGCGTTCACCTGCAGCTCCAGCGTCGGCACCTCGGATACGAACGGCGTGTTGCGCGCGGGATCGCTGGCGAACGGCGCGATGAACGCGCGGTCGCCCTTCCGGATCGTGCGCTGGAAGAAGGCGATGGCGGCGTTCTTCGCGTCGTCCAGCCGCTTCTCCATGCTGGTGGAGTGATCGATCAGCACGCCGACGGAGATCGGCAGATCCGCGGCGTACGCGAAGTTCTCGATCTTCTGCGGCTTCCCGTTCTCGAGAATCGTGAAGTCCTTCGCCTCCAGCTTCGGCACCGGCGCGCCCGTGCGGTCGCTCACCGACACCGGCAGCTCGACGATGTCCACGTCCATCGTCTCCATGTAGCGGTTGCCGTTCATGAACAGGAGATCCGATGCTTCGTAGCCCGTCTCGTCGATCACCTGCGCGCGCACGAACTCCACGTCTTTCAACGACGCGGCGGGAAGATCGAGCGCGTACGGCGGCTCTTTCCACTCGATCAGTTTCTTGTCGCCCGCGAACAGCGCGATCGTGCGAATGTTCGTGCCCTTCGGATTCATCACGCTGAGCTTGAAGTGCGACACGGCGTCCGGCGTTTCGGTGCGCGTGATCTTCACTTCGAGCGGCGTGTCGCGCTCGTTGACGACGAATGCGTCCGCGTCGACATAGCGTCCGGCCTTGTCGTAGCCGACCACGCGCACTTCCACGCGCTTGGGCAACTTGCCGAGGTCCAGCTCCGCGCGGTACGGAGGATTGTTCCGGGCCATGACCTTCTTGCCTTCGACGAAGAACTCGACGCGCGTCACCGGCGGCTCGACGTCGACGCTCACGATGAAGAGATTGACCGCCACGTCGCGCTGCGGCGTCTGAATGCGCACCGAGCCCGCTTTCTCCGGCGCCACGCCTTCGGCCAGCACCGCCTCCGCGCCGTCATCGTCGCCGGCGACGTACGGCTTGCCGGTCTTCTCGATGAGCAGCGTGTCCGACTTGACAGTCTGCAGCACGAGCGCCTCGCCGCCGGGATTGTCCTGAATCAGACGCACCTCGACGTCGAGGTTGCCGGCGGGAAACGTCTGGATCGTGGAGATCTTCTGCGGACGATCTTCCGGAATGGCCAGGCGGAAGTTGCGGATGACGCGGCCGTCCTGCAGAAACGATCCCTGGATCGACAGCGACGCCTCGGGCGCTCCGTCGAGGCCGTTGAGGAAGCGGAACGTGACGCGCGTGACCACGCCCGCGTCGGTGTCGCCGAGGGGCTCGACGCGGACGGCGATGTCCTGCGCGGCGGCGGAGAACGCGAACAGGAACAGCGCGGCCAGTAGCTTTCGCATGCGGAGGGAAACGAGGATACGGTGTGCGCATTCCGCAACTCGTTGCAAAACGAACAAAATACGCGGCGTGAAGGTCGCGGCCATCACCGGCTTCTCCGGCGCGGGCAAAACGACGCTGCTCGTGCAGCTCATCGCGCGCTACGTCGCGCAGGGACTGCGAGTCGGCGCGATCAAGCACACACACCATCATCTGAATGAAGAGAATCGCGGCGACACCGCGCGACTCCGCGCGGCGGGCGCGGATCCGGTGATCCTCGCGGGCCCGCAGCAGGCGGTCATCTTCGCGAACGACGCGGCTCCGCTGCGCGTGCCCTACGAACGACCGCGCGATCTGCTCGTGCACTTCGATCACGACATCGTGCTGGTGGAAGGATTCAAGGAGCTCGGCGACTGGCCGCAGATCTCCATCAGCGACCAGGCCCGCCCCACGGTCGAAGAGCTCGCCGCGAATCTCGATAGAATCTGGCGCCCATGAGCAGCCGCTACAAGGCTGTGCTGTTCGATCTCGATGGCACGCTGGTCGACTCTTACGCGGCACTGGCCGAGGCGGTGAATCACGCGCGGCGCGCGGAGGGGCTGACCGATCTGAGCGCGGCGAACATCCGCAAGCTCGTCGGCGACGGAGTCGAGAAGCTGCTCGAGCGCGCGTTCGAAGGCGGCGCGGTGCCGATGGGCGCGAAGGAAACGTTCGAGTCGCGCTACGACGAAGTGTGCTGCCAGGAATCGAAAGTGCTCGATGACGTCGAAGCCACGCTGGCGCAGCTCGCCGCGCGCGGCGTCCAGATGGCCGTCTGCACCAACAAGCCCACCGTGTTCTCGAAGAAGATCCTCGATTTTCTCGAGCTCTCGCAATACTTCCGCGCCATCGTCGGACCGGACATGGCCGGCGCGCGCAAGCCGGAAGCGCGGCATCTGCTGTTCACGCTCGACGCCGTGCAGGCCACGGCCGCGGAAACACTGTTCGTCGGCGACATGCCCATCGACGTGCGCGCCGCGCGCAACAGCGGCGTCGCGGTGGCAGTCGTCCCCACCGGCTCGTCCACGCGCGAGCAGCTCGCCGACGCAAATCCCGATCACTTCCTGGAGCGTTTCGCCGATCTGGTGAAGCTGGTCCGATGATGCTGAAGTACCGCTTCGTCTTCTTCGACGTCGATTCCACGCTGGTGACGATCGAAGGAATCGACGTGCTCGCGAACGGTAATCCCGAGATCGTTCGGCTGACCGAAGCGGCGATGAACGGCGAGATCTCCGTCGATCAGGTTTACGGCAAGCGTCTCGAGATCATCAGGCCCACACTCGGCGACGTTCAGGCCCTCGGCGATCGCTACGTCTCCTCGATGGTCGACGGCGTGGAAGCGACGATCGCCGCGCTGCAGCGCGCAGGCGCGGACGTGCATCTCGTCACCGCCGGAATCGCACAGGCCATCGCGCCGCTGGCGGCCGCGCTGAACATCGCGCCACGCGCGGTGCACGCCGTCGCGCTGCAGTTCGACGACACCGGCCACTACCTCGACTTCGACCGCCGCTCGCTGCTCGCGCGCTCGGGCGGCAAGGAGCTGGTCGTGCGCTCGGTGCTCACGCGCGCCAAGGGAAAATCGGCGTTCATCGGCGACGGCATCACGGACCTCGAAACGAAGCCGGCCGTCGATCTTTTCATCGGCTTCGGCGGCGTCGCCGTGCGCGAGCGCGTGCGGCAAAACGCCGCCGTGTACGTGACCGAACCGACGCTGGCCGCCGTGCTACCGTACCTTCTGGAACCATGACTGAAAGCGCGAAGTATTTCGTCCCCGGCCCCACCTGGGTGCGCCCCGAGATCCTCGCGGAGATGACGCGCCCGATGATCGGTCATCGCAGCAGCGAGTTCAAAGCGATCTTCCATCGCATCAATCCCGATCTCAAGGAGTTGTTCGGGACGACGCAGTCGACGTTCGTCATGACCTGCTCGGGCACGGGCGTGATGCAGGCCGCGCTGGAGAACTGCGTCGCGCGGCGCGTGCTGGTGACGACGTGCGGCGCGTTCTCGGAGCGCTGGTACAACATCGCCGAATCCCTCGGCTACGAAGTCGATCGCCTCGACGCCGGCTGGGGCAAAGCGGTGGATCCCGAGGTGCTGGCGGACCATCTCGCGCGCCACCAGCGCGCGCACTACGACGCGGTGACGATCACGCACAACGAGACTTCGACGGGTGTGACCAACGACGTCGCGGCGCTTGCGGCCGTGGTGCGCGAGGAAGCGCCGGACGCGCTGGTGCTCGTCGACGCCGTGTCGTCGCTGGGCGGCATTCCGGTGGAGTTCGACCAGTGGGGCGTCGACGTCTGCATGGCCTCGGTGCAGAAATGCATCGCGCTGCCGCC
>DATLBM010000660.1:0-3644 GCA_035526885.1 Thermoanaerobaculia bacterium
ACTTCGCGCGCTCGTCGTTCGAAGAGGCGAGGCGCGCCAGCGCCGCGAGCGCGATCACGTCGTCGCTGCGTCCTTCGAGCACGCGGCGGTACTCGGCGCGCGCGAGGTCGATCGCGCCACGCTTTTCATACAGCGATGCAAGGCGCAACTGCGAGCGATTCAGCAGCGACACGTACGCCGCCACGTCGCCGCGCGCGGAGCTGTAGATCTCGAACGCCTCCGCATTTGCCGCCTGCTTGCGGAGCGACGCGAAGGTGTCGGAGCGCAGCGCAGTCGTGACGGTGACGAGCAGTTGCTCCGCCTCGGCGTCATCGCCGGCATCGATCAGCGCCGTCGCCAGCGCGTGCTGATACACCGCGACGTCGAGCGGCTCCTTCGCCACCAGCACCGCGTTGCGCGCGGCGGCGATGGCTTTGCGCGGATGCCCGAGGACGCGCATCGCCGACGCCTGAAGGTTCCACGCCTCGGCATCGTCGCTGGCGTAGCGCGCCGCTTCCTCCAGCAGCAAGAACGCACGCGTCTCGTCGCCCAGCTTCGCCCTGGCCAGCGCGGCGTACGACGTGGCGTTCGCGTAGCGCGTGAGCCTCGACTGGCGACGGGCATCGAGGCGCTCCTTTTCCGCGAGCTCGTACGCGCGCTCGTACTCCGCGCGCGCCAGCGAGACTTCGTTGCGCGCGGCGCGGACGTCGCCGAGGTTGAGCCGGCCCGAGAGCTGGGATTCGAAGTCGCGGGAGCGCGCGAGCTGCTGCTCCATCTGCGCGATCTCGAAGTCCGAGGCCAGACGCGCTTGCGCCAGGACGAGCACGAGCAGCAGCGCGCTCATTCCGCGAAATACCCTTTGCGCGCGCTCTCGATGCCGACGGCCGACGAGCGCACGTCGATCGTGCGCCAGCCGCGCTTCGTGCCGGTGCTCTGGTAGACGACGAGGTAGCGGCTGTTGATGTCTTCGAGGACGCGCCGCAGCTCCTTCGCCAGCGACGAAGCGGACGCGCGCACGACGCGGCCGCCCGTGTTCTCCGCGGCGCGGTCGAGGAACTGCGCGTGCGAGTCGCCGAGGACGAGGGCGTTGACGATCGTCTTCGTGCCGCTGATTTTGCGGAGCGCCTCTTCATCGGAGAGCACGCTGTTGCGATCGCCGCCGTCGGTGATGACGATCGCGTACGTGCGCTGTTTCGAGGCGACGGAAGCCAGAGCGTCGCGCAGTGACGTTCCTCCCGAGGGGGAGACGGTGTGCGCGGACGAGAGCGGAACCGGTTGCGAGACGTGGTGGTTGAAGAGCACCAGCGACGACGTGTCCGAGGGTCGCAGTTGCCGCAGCTCGGCGCGAATCGCGTTCAGCGCGGCGTCGAGCTTTCCGCCGCTCATGCTGAGCGAGCGGTCGACGACGAACGCGAAATGCGCGGGCGGCCGTTCCTGCCGCACATCGCGCACCGTCTGCACGACGCCGTTCTCGCGCACGCGCAGATCGGACGGCTTGACCGTGCGCGAGGCGCGCACGCGCAGCGGGATCTCCACGATGTCGACGTCGAGCGTGTCGTTGGCGGTCATCACGGCGGTGCGGACCGACGCGGACTCGTTCGATCGGAATCCGTTCGTCCACACCTTCGCGGCGATCGCGCGCGACGCCATCGAGTCGCCGAAGTCGAACGGGACGCGGTACGGCGGCTTGCGCGCCGCGCCGGCCATCACGCCGTCGACGAAAAAATCGACGCGATCGACGTTTGCGGCGTCGGTGGTGATCTCCAGGATCTGCGTCCCGAACGCCTGCGATCCGTCGAGCGGCGAGACGAACGTCACGCGCGCCTCGGCGGCGACGGCGAGCACGAGCGCTGCAAGCAGAGCGAGCCTTTGCACGCAGCGTAAAACGGCGGCGTGCCGCCTATAATGCCTCTCATCGTGTCCAATCCCCGTGCGCGTTACGGCATCGACATCTGTGACCACTGCACCGACTGCAAATGGCGCTCGGACGCCTTCTTCTGCCAGTTCGATCCGTCCACGCTGGACTCCTTCGACTCGATCAGCTTCGCCAACCTCTATCCCGCCGGCACGGTGCTCTACGCGGAGAACGAGCCGCCGCGGGGCCTGTTCATCCTCTGCAGCGGCCAGGTGAAGCTGAGCATCTCCTCGGGCAGCGGCAAGACGCTCATCACGCGCATGGTCTCGGCGGGCGAGGCGCTGGGATTGCCGAGCGTGATCTCCGGCAAGCCGTACAGCGCCACCGCGGAAACGGTCACCCCGTCGCAGCTCAAGTTCGTCAAGCGCGAAGACTTCAAGCGCTTCATGGAAGAGCACAAAGAGGTTTCGTTCAACGTCGCCCGGCAGTTGATCGAGGACGCGGAGTCGGACGCGTCCCAGATCCGCGCCCTCGGCCTGGCCAACTCCGCGGCGGAGCGCTTGGCCAACCTGCTCCTGAGCTGGTGCGAGGAGAGCGGATCGCCGTCCGCGAGCGGCATGCGCTTCCCGGTGCTGATGACGCACGAGGAGATCTCGCAGCTCATCGGCACCTCTCGCGAGACCGTGACCCGGCTGCTCAAGAACTTCCGCGAGAAAAAAATCCTCACGGTGCGCCGGTCGTCGATGACCCTTCACAAGAAGGACGCTCTCGAAGACCTCCTCGATTTGTGACGTTCGTCACAAACCGCTCCACTCACCTGACCACGCGGCCCGTTCAGTACCCACAACTGGTCGGTCCACCTGTCCTTTCTGGATTTCCTCCCAAGCCGCAAATTGGCACCACAGACGGAGGGAATCATGAGCAACAGCAAAAACAGCATCGTTCGTATCCTCACCACGGTCGCTTTGACCGCCATCTTCGCAACGGCAGCTTTCGCCGGCGAGCGTAACCCCCACAACCCCTACACTTTCCTCGGCGTGCAGCTGCGTTCGCACCTGCTTCCGACGACCCCCGGCGCGAACGGCGAGTCGCTCGGGCCTCTCGTGTTCCAGGAAATCGTCCCGTGCCGCTTCGTGAGCACGCTGGAAGCCGATCAGTACGACAACCCGTGGGGCGGCAAGGCCTTCCTCAAGAACGAGAGCCGCACGTACTTCCCCAAGGGCTACCTCGTGTCCGCCAAAGGGTGGGAGAACCCCTGCTCGCTGCACATCCCCAGCGACGCGGTTGCGGTCTCGCTGCGCCTGATGGCTCACACCCCGGACAACGCGGGCTCGGTGTTCCTCGCGCCGTCCACCTACAACGCGGCCGGACAGTCGGTCCTCCAGTTCGCGGCCAAGGCCGACGAGATGGAAGAAGCCTCGGTCGTCATGCGCAACGACGGTTTCGCGATCTCCACGAATGAAGCCGCCGACCTGACCATCGACATCACCGGCTACTTCCTGCGCGACGATCCGAACGCCTACGGCCAGAAGGGCGACAAGGGCGACCGCGGCGAGCAGGGCATCCAGGGCGAGCGCGGACTTCAGGGCGAGCGCGGCGAGCGCGGTGAGCAGGGCCTGCAGGGCGCCAAGGGCGACACCGGCTCGCAGGGCATCCAAGGCGAGCGTGGTCTGCAGGGCGAGCGCGGCGAGCAGGGCTCGCAGGGCCTCCCGGGCCAGAAGGGCGAAACCGGCGCGCAGGGCATTCAGGGCGAGCGCGGTCAGCAGGGCGAGCGCGGCGAGCAGGGTCTCCAGGGCGTCCAGGGTGCGAA
>DATLBM010000661.1:0-4525 GCA_035526885.1 Thermoanaerobaculia bacterium
CGCCGCTTTTCGGCGGCCAGCCAGCCGATGCGCTGCGTCGCCCAGAGGCGCGGGACGAATGCGTTCTCTCGCTCTTCGCGGGCGAAGTTGCGCTCGTTCGACCAGCGAACTTCACGACCGCCCGAGCGTCCGGTCACAACCACGTTCGCCGGGCCATTGCCGTCATAGCGCGCCAGCAGCACGAGGTCCTGCCCCGCGAAGATGTCCTGCGGTCCTGACGGATACATCCGCGAGATACGCACGTTGCCGTCAACTCGCACACGAACATCTGTCAGGATCGGGGCGCGCAGCCGGCTCGCGAGCAATTCGACCGAGCGCTCGACGTTCTCCTCCGGGCGCAGGAACGTGGCCGTGCCGCGGCCCTCGAGCGCGAGCTGTTCCACGAGACCGATATTGAGATCGGCGCCAAGCCCGTACGTGAAGATTCGCGCATCGCCACGTGCACGACCGGCGTTGGCCGCAATGCGGGCGGGGTCGCGCTCACCAACGGTGGCGGCGCCATCCGTCATGAACAGGATGATGGGCATCCTCTCCGAGCCTTGCCCCCTGGCTCCCTGATCGTGCAGGGCCTCGTCGAGCGCACCCGAAATGTTTGTGGAGCCGGTGGCGTCGATGCCCTCGAGATATCGAATTCCCGCTCTGATATTCTCGTCAGACGCTGTGGTGAACCCATCGCGGAACGAACGCACATCCGTCGAGAAGTCGATGATGCGGAAGCGATCTCGATCCGAGAGCGTGCGCAGCAGCGCGCGCCCCGCGGCCTTCGCCTGGTCCATCTTGCGACCGGACATCGAGCCGGACGCGTCGAGCACGAAGGTGAGATCGCGGGGGAGACGCTGCGCGGCGAGATCCGTTGGCGGCGTGACCGTGATCAGCGCGTAGCCTTCTTCGTCCCGCGTCGCGTGCGTCAGCGTCGCGACCGACGCCGCCAGTGAACGCCGCAGCGCCACCAGCACCGTCACGTCCGGGCTTCCTCCCCGAATGGCCACCTGGCGCAGCGCGTCGTCGCGGTTCACGTCCAGCTCGTGCGTCGGCGAGTATGCCTCGCCCAGCTCGCCGCCGGCGCGGTAGGTCAACGTGAAGCGGGTTTGTCCGCCCATGTCGCCCGCCGATGCAGGACGCTCCACTGCGGCGACGTTGGTGCGCGTGCCACGGAAGTAATCCACGCGCACGGCGTCGCCTTCGCGCTCGGCTACGCTCTCGAATCGAACGACCACGCGGCGCTCTTCGCCCGCCTGGATCGGGAAGATCCGCGTGCGCAGCATTCCATGTCCCATCCACTCCACGAGCGCGGGATCCTTCTGGCGCCGCACGATGTCCTCGTAGATGCGACGCGCTTCGGTCGCGCTCATCGTTTCGCCCGCGACCAGCTGGCCGTCGATCGAGAGCTTGAGGTCGCGGAACGCCGCGCCCTTGGGGAGCGGGAAGATGTAATCAGCCTCGCCGATCGTGCCGCCGCGGTTGAGGAAGCGCTCCTCGACCTCGTAGCGAAGCACGCGGTCGCGCAGCTCCACGCGAACGTTGCTGACGGTGCGGACGATTTGAGGCCGATCGGGCCGGCAATCCTCGATGGGCCGCTCGATCCCCGGAAAAGGACCGGGAGGAAGGCAGCGGGGGATGAGCATTCCCTGCGCGCCCGCGATCGCGGGAATGGCCAGGGAGAGGAGGAACGGTAGTACGCGCATGACACAGTCCGGGTTGGCTGACACCCATAGGACGTCAGCGGACTGCCGCCTTGCACACGCTCCTAAGCGCCTGCCGGTACTGGCGTTGCGGGACCTGTCGGCGCGGGCGTGGCGGGAGCTGCGGGCACCGCAGGCGCTCCTGCTACGGCCGTTCCTGCCGCAGGCGTGTCGCCCGGCTCCGGGTACTTCACGTTTGCCACCCTGCCCTCCAGCGCCCGCATCATCGTGACGAACGCGCTGGCGATGCTCGGGTCGAACTCCGTCCCCGCCTTCTCTTCGATGTAGCCGATGACCCGCTCCGCTTCCCACGCGGCGCGGTAGGGCCGGTTGGTGCGCAGCGCGTCATACACGTCGCAGACGTGCACGAGGTTGCTGGCCTTGTGGCAATCGCGCTCGTAGTGACGCTTCGGATAGCCGCCGCCGTTGATCATGATGTGGTGCTCGTACGCCACCGCGGCCGCCATGTCGAGATCGCGATCGCTCGTGATGATGATGCGCGCGCCCTCCGTGGTATGATTCTGCATGACGCTGCGCTCTTCGTCGGTGAGCTTGCCGGGCTTGTTGAGGATCTCCATCGGGATCTTCACCTTGCCCAGGTCGTGCAGCAGGCCGGCCACGCCGAACGTGCGCACGTCGCGCGGATGCAGCCCGAGGTGCTCCGCCAGCGCCATCGTCAGCACCGAGACGTTGAGGCAATGCGTCGTCGTGTACTGGTCAAAATCCTTCAGCATCAGCAGCGGCAACATCATCTCGCTCTCGCCGTGCATCGCCACCGATAGCGAGCGCACCACCGCCTCGGCCTCGAGCAGCGGCAAACCGCCGTTCGCCATGATCTGGTCGTGCATGAACTTCACCGAGTCGATCTCCTCGGTGAGGTTGTAATTGATGGTCGCGGTTTCGATCTGCTTCTCGAGCACCTTGCGCGCTTCTTCCGTGTCCGCGCGAATGCCCAGCGCGCCGTAGCGGATGTTCAGCTTGCGCGTCTGGCGCGACTCCGAGCTGTCCACCGGCGCGCCCGGCGTCGCCGCGCGGCGATACACCTCTTCGAGAAACTCGATGAACTCGTCGCGCGAGACCTCGGGATCGAACTCGAGGCGCTGGATGCCCATCGCGTTGAGACGCCGGCTCCAATCCCAGTCGCGCATCTCGCGCATGCTGGTCTTGCCGTAGACGACTTCCTCGCCGAGGAAGGAGAAATCCGGGTGCGAGTCCTCCTGCAGCAGCTCGAGCAGCAGCGAGTACGCGCGATCGATGACGCGCTCGCGCGCGGGATGCCCCTGTTTGTACAGGTTCATCGTCGCCAGCGCCTGCGCGAATGTGTGAAGAAACTTTGACACTTCCATCGTCTAGTCCGTGATTGCTTTGAACTTGCCGGTGACGCGTTGCGAGCCCAGCGCCTTCTTGAGCTCCGCGTCGCCGCTCTTGATCCCGAGGTTGAGGATTTCCTGAACCGTCGGATCCATCGTCCAGTACGCCGCCAGCGCGCCGAGCGCGGCGAGCATCTCGGGCGATTTGGGCAGCAGCTCCCACTTCTTCATGAAGCGCGATTGCTTCGCAACCTTGGAGATGAGCCACTCCATCGTCTTCTTGCTCGCCGCGGCAGTTGCTGCGGGCGTCGCATCCGCCGTCACCGCCCGCATGATCGTCGATGTGCGCCCGCGGCCCGTCACCACCGGTCCGACGCCCGAGTCGGCCGCCGCGATCACACGAATCGCCAGCGTCATGAGCGACGAGTCGAAGGTTCCCTGCTCCAGACGTTGCCGCACGAGCGGCATTGCCCTGGGCGGACAACCGCCTTCCTGCGCGGCCTGCAATCCATAGAAAGTGGCACGCTCGTCGGTGTCGGTGAGCGCTGCGACGATCGCCTGCTCGCGCGTCTCGACGAACTTGAGCAGGAGCCGAACGGCTTCGCGACGCACCGGCGCGTCCGTGTGCAGCAGGAAGCGCGCTGGATCGAACCCTTCAGGAAGGTTCTTGAGCTTTCCGAGCACCATGAAGAGGTCGCGCTTGAAATCGGAGCGCGTGACCTCGAGACGCTGCGCGATGCTCGGGCCGATCTCGTCGCCCAGCTCCATCAGCAGCTCGAGCAGCTTGTCGCGCTGGCGCGGGTCCTTGCTGCGCTCGGCGACGTCGAGGATCGGCTCGATCGCCGAGAGGCGCTTGCGCCGCACGATGCGCTCGAGCACCGAGAAATCGATGCGCGCCTCGGTCAGCGCCGCCCACAGGATGTCGCGGCTGTCGAGCATCTGCCACGCGGACTCCGCGAACTCCTGGTCGGGACACTTGTCGAGCATCGCGAGCATCGGATCGAGACGCGCCGCGTTCAGCATGGCTTCGACGGCGAGCTCGAAGCGAGGCCCCGTCGTCGACAGCTCGAAGCCCATCTGCAGGATGCGCTCGGGTTCGCAATCGATGTATGGATTGTTCGACTCGACGGCGCGCGAGCGCGACATCTTTTGCAGCACCTTGCCGTACGCCGTCGGGTTCGGGTCGTCGAGCTTCCACTCCGAAATGAGCTTGGTCATCTGCTCGCGCATCGATGACTCGGCGTTCGCACGCCGCAACGGATCGCTGTCCGTCTCTGCGTACTTCGACAGCTTGCTGAACAGACGCATCATCGAGTGCGAGATCGACTGCGTCCCCTGCGCCGTAGCGGCATTCACCAGATCCATGACGGCTTCCACCGTCATGCCCTGCGACGCGTTGAGGAGGAAGTTGCGGCGCTGGCCAATGTCTCCACCCATCTGCAGCAGACGCCTGATGGATTCGGGCGACAGCTCCCGCACCAGTTCGGAGATCTTCTTCTGGAGGTCCGTGGCTTCGGGCGTGCCGCCCTGTTC
>DATLBM010000662.1:0-9712 GCA_035526885.1 Thermoanaerobaculia bacterium
GACACGTTCGTGCGAGATCGGCAGGATGTGTCGCGGAGGCTAGGCCTGCAAACGGGGTCCGGGGCCCGGGGCCCCGGCCGCCGGAGGCCTTCGGTCGTCTCTCATCGCCGTTCCTGCAGAGCGCGCACGACGCGGGTCACCACGCGGCGGGGACTGATGCGCAGCACTTCCACGCCGAGCTTGTTCTTGATGCCCGGGATGACGATGCGCTGGCCGCGCATCATCCCGCGATAGCCGGCGCGCGCCACTTCCATCGACGACACGGGCTTCATCACCTTGAGCAAAGCCTCGCTGCTCATGTTCGCCTTGGCCTGGAATCCCGTCGCGGTCGGACCGGGACACAACGCCGTCACCGTCACCCCCGTCCCGCCCAACTCCTCCGCAATCGCCTCCGAGAACGAGAGCACGTAAGCCTTCGTCGCGTAGTACACGGACATGAGCGGTCCGGGTTGAAACGCGGCGGTGGAGGCGACGTTGAGAATGCGCCCGCGCTTGCGGTCGAGCATGTGCGGGAGAAAAAGCTTGGTGAGATGCGTCAGCGCCGTGACGTTGACCTGGATCATGTCCAGCTCCGCGTCGATCGACGTCTCCGCGAATTTGCCCGTGGTGCCGTGGCCCGCGTTGTTCACGAGGATGTCGACCGGCGGCGACGCGACGAACACTCCGCGCGCCGCGTCCGGCTTCGACAGATCGGCGACGATCACCGTGGCCTGCACGTCATGCTTCGACGAGAGCTCGGAGGCGAGCGCGCGCAACTTCTCGCCGCTGCGCGCGACCAGCACGACGTCGTGGCCGTCTTCAGCGAAGAGACGTGCGAGGTCCAGGCCGATGCCGGATGAAGCGCCGGTGATCAAAGCGGTGAGTTTCATGCGACCTCTATAACTTAAAATCACCGCCGCCATGCTGAAACGCGCACTGCTCCTCATCTTTCTGGCCACCGCCGCGCTCGCCGAGCGCACGCCGCTCACGCACGAGACGCTCTTCGGGATGAAGCGCGTCGGCTCGCCGTCCGTCAGTCCCGATGGCAAGTGGGTCGTGTTCTCCGTGACCGAGCCTTCGTACGACGAGAAAGAAAACGTCAGCGACTTGTGGCTGGCCGCGGCCGACGGCAGCGCCAAGCCGCGCAAGATCACGTCGATGAAAGCCGGCGAGAGCGATCCGGCGTGGTCGCCGGATTCGCGCCGCATCGCTTTCTCCGCCAAGCGCGACGCGGATGAGCAGACGCAGATCTACATCCTCGACCTCAGTGGCGGCGAGGCCCAGCGCGTCACGAACGTGTCGACCGGCGTGCGCTCGCCGAAGTTCAGCCCGGACGGCAAACGCCTCCTCTTCGCCAGCACCGTCTTCCCCGACGCGATGGACGACGAGGCGAACAAGAAGGCGGCCAAGGAGGAGAAAGACCGCAAGTACAAAGTGCGCGTCTTCGACTCCTTCCCCATCCGCGCGTGGGATCGCTGGATCGATGAGAAAGAGCCGCACATCTTCGTGCAGTCGCTCGATCCGGAATCGAAGGCGAAGGACATCCTGGCCGGCACGAAGCTGGTGGCCGAGGCGGGATTCGCGGGGACAGGCGGCGGCGAGGGTCGCGAGACGATCAGCGGCGTGTGGTCGCCCGACGGGCAGTGGATCGTCTTCACCGCCACCACCGCGCGCAACACCAGCGCGTTCGCGGAAGTCGACTACGCGCTCTATCGCGTGAGCGCGGCGGGCGGCGAGCCGGAGCGCATCGCCTCCACGCGCGGCGGCTACGGCAGTCCCTCATTCAGTCCCGACGGCAAGACGCTGTACGCGACCTTCGAGCCGAACAACGGCAAGGTCTACAACCTCAGCGGACTCGTGGCGTTCGACTGGCCTGCGATGACGAACGAGCGCAGTCTCGCGCAGACGGACCGTTCCATCGCCGAGTACGAGATCAGCAACGACGGCAGGACCATCTACTTCACGGCCGAGGATGCGGGGCTGGTGAAGATCTACTCCCTGCCCGCGACCGGCGGCCCTGCGAAGCTCTTCATCGATCCGCAGCGCGGCGTGTACTCCGGCATTGCCTTCGCCGACGACGCGCCGGTGATGGTCGGGCAGTGGGGATCTTCGGTCGATCCCGCCGAAGTGGTGCGCATCGATCTCAACGCGAAGAAGCACACCAACATCACCAGCTTCAACGTCGAGCAGGCGCGCACGATCGACTGGGATGCGCCGCAGCATTTCTGGTTCACCTCCAAACGCGGGCGGAAGATCCACAACATGATCGTCACGCCGGCGAACTTCGATCCGTCGAAGAAATATCCGCTCTTAGTGCTCATCCACGGCGGCGCCGCGAACATGTGGCGCGACCAGATCACGCTGCGCTGGAACTATCACCTGCTGGCCAAGCCCGGCTACGTGATGCTGCTGACGAACTACACCGGCTCGACGGGATTCGGCGCGGAGTTCGCGCAGAACATTCAGGGCGATGTGCTGCGCGGCCCGGCGGAAGAGTTGATGGAAGCCGCGGATGCCGCGATCGCGAAGTATCCGTTCATCGACGGCACGCGCCAGGTCGCGGCGGGCGCATCGTACGGCGGCCATCTCGCCAACGCTCTCGAGGCGTGGTCGGGCACGCGCTTCAAGGCGCTCATCGCCCACGCCGGGCTGGTCAACCTCGAAACGCAGTGGGGCACGTCGGACGTCATGTACGGCCGCGAGCTGGCTATGAACGGCCCGGTGTGGGAGCAGAACGAGGGCTGGCGCTCACAGAACCCGGTGCGCTTCGCCGCGCAGTTCAAGACGCCGATGCTGCTCTCGGTCGGCGAGCGCGACTACCGCGTGCCGCTCAACAACACGCTGGAGATGTGGGCGCTGCTGCAGCGCCTGAAAGTGCCCAGCCGGCTGCTCGTGTGGCCGGAGGAGAATCACTGGATTCTCAATCCCGAAAACTCGCGCGTGTTTTATCGCGAGGTCGACGAGTGGCTGCGCAGGTGGGTGACGCCGGGGCCGATGTAGGACAGGCTTCAGCCTGTCCGCTGTTGCTGGTTGCTTGCGCCGCTGCGCCCGACCTGTAACCACCTGCAACCAGCAACCAGCAACACAGCAACTAGAATGGTCGCCATGAAACGACTCCTGCTCGCGTGCGCGCTGCTCATCGCCGGCACGGCGCACGCGAAACTCACTTTCATCGAAGACGACTACGCCGCGGCCGTGGCCCGGGCGAAGGCGAAGGACGTTCCCATCTTCGTCGAAGCCTGGGCACCGTGGTGACACACCTGCCGCTCGATGCGGGCCTACGTCTACACGGACGCGGGCCTCGAGCGGTACGCCGGACGGTTCGTCTGGCTCAGCATCAACACGGAAGACGCGAAGAACGCCGCATTCCTCAAGCGCTATCCGATCCCGGCGCTGCCCACGCTGCTCGTGCTCGATGCGAAGCGCGACACGGTGGCCCTGCGCTACGTCGGCGGCGCCACCACTCCCCAACTCCAGAAGCTCCTCGGCGACGCCGACAAGACCTACCGCGCCAAGTCGCAGTCCAACGCGGACACGCTTCTGGCGAAGGGCGACCGGCTGGCGAGCGAAGGCAAACAGGCCGAGGCGGCGGAGGCGTACGACAAGGCGCTGGCCGCGGGGGCGAAGTCGTGGAGCAAGTACGGCCGCACCGCGGAGTCGCTGCTGTTCGCGCTGTCGATGGCCGAAGACAACGAGCGCTGCGCCACGCGCGCGCTCGCTCTCTATCCGCGCGTGAAGAAGACGGCGTCGGCCGCGAACGTCACGTCGACGGGTCTTTCGTGCGCGGTCAGTCTCGACAAGGAGCACCCGAAGCGCGTCGAGTGGATGAAGAAGCTCGAGGCCGAGACGCGCGAGGTCTTCGACGACAAATCACTCACGATGTCGGGCGACGATCGCTCCGGCCTCTACATCGCCCTCATCGACGCGCGCGATGCCGCGGGTGACGAGGAGGAAGTGGTCGAGCTCAAGCACGAGTGGGCCACTTTCCTCGAGGGTGTTGCGGCGCAGGCGAAGACGGCCGAGCAGCGCGCCGTCTACGACTCCCACCGCCTCTCCGCCTATCTCGACCTCGGCACGCCGGAAAAGGCGATCCCGATGCTCGAGCAGTCCGAGCGCGACTTTCCGGACGACTACAACCCGCCCGCGCGTCTCGCTCTGGCCTGGAACGCGTTGAAAAAGTACGACGAGGCGCTGGCCGCGTCCGATCGCGCGCTGGCCCGCGTCTACGGTCCGCGCAAGATCACGGTGCTCACCGCGCGCGCCGACATTTATGCGGCCAGGGGCGACGCGAAGGCGGCCAGGGAGACGATCCAGCAGGCCATCGAGTTCGCGAAGTCGTTGCCCGAAGGACAGCGGAGCGATCGGCGGATCGCGTCGCTGGAGAAGCGGCTCTCGACGATGTAGACCACGAGGGGTAGCCCGGAAAATGGTGCGAGCCGCGTTTCCGCGGCTCGCATTAATGGGTCCGGCCCGAGAGTCGACGCTATGGACGGCTTGTGGGTAGCCGTGTGTTCAGTCGTGGGTGATCGAGAGAGAGAGATTCGCAGGCCCCGCGACTTGTCAGATCCGCTTCGGAGAGCTGCCAACCCCCACCGAACCCGAATGCATGATACTGCATTCGAAAGCGCGTGTCCACCTTTCCGTAAGTCAGGAGCGGATAGGTTACGTAATTTACCGCCGAAGAACCAGACGCCGCGCGAAATATCCCGCACCCACCAGGCCCACCAGCACCGCGGCGATGGCGATGAAGCGGGCGCCGCCGAGGAACATGCCCGGGTAGCGCACGAGGTTCAACACGAGGATTCCGCTCACGATCAGAAAAAGCGCGATGCGCATCGCGTAGAGAATTTGCTGCGGTCGCCGCGCGCGCAACGTGTCGCTCCACAGAATCCAGAGCATCACCGTCAGCGCCGCCAGCGCCATCACCGCCGGATTGAACGTCACAGCTTCTCGTACTCCGCGGGGACGTAGCCGAAGACGGCCTTCTTCCCTTTCAACACGAGCGGACGGCGGACCAGATTCGCGTCCTCCGTCATCAAATCGAGTGCCGTGGCCTTGGTCATTTTTTTGACATCGAGGCCGCGCGCCTTCCATGACGGGCTGCGCGTCGAGAGCACGGACTCGAGTCCGTATTCATCGATCAGTTGCGAGAGGAGCTCGCGCGAAGGCGGCTCCTTGCCCAGGTTGTGCTTGACCAGTTCGAATCCCCGACCTTCCAGGTCGGCTACGGCCTTGCGGCAGCTCGTTCACGTCGGTTTGAGATAGACCTCGAGCTTTTTCGTCATTTCTTTCTCACCCACCATGCATCGGGATTGGCCGGCGCCGGCTTCGGCGAAGGCGATCGCGTCGCGTATTTCGGCGCGAGCTCGTCGAGCATCGACTGCACGTCGGGCGTGCATGTGCCGCCGCACTCGCCGAGGGTCGCGGTTGTGCGCGTGGCCACCTGCGTGAGGGTGTGCGCGCCTTCGCGGATGGCCCGCTCGATCGTGCGGTACTTGATGTTGTTGCACCGGCACACGGTCTTCAGACCGCGGATGGCCGGATGCACGGACTCGTTCTCATCCATTCCGCGGGCCCTTAACAGACTTGGGCGCGGGCGGCTTCCCCACCGAGGGCTTGTTGGGCGGGACGACGCGCGGCAGGCGCAACGTCGGCAGCCCCCGCGAGAGGGAGGCAAACGCACCGCTCGCGGACCGCTGCCTGCCGATCTTCGGGGAGCGCATTGCGTCATCGTAACGCACTCCCGTAGAATGCGCCGCGCACCGCCGTTCCCTCGGAATTTCCCGCAGCGAACGGCGTTAGAAGCGTTGCTCACGTGGGGCTGTAGCTCAGTTGGGAGAGCGCCTGAATGGCATTCAGGAGGTCATCGGTTCGATCCCGTTCAGCTCCACCAAATCCGAACATCCAACGTGAAACGGCGGCCGCAAGGCCGCCGTTCCATTTTGCCCGGCGATCGAATCGGCGTCAGAATGGAAGCGATGACCAGCGTAGAAGTGTCGCTGCCTGACAGCCTCTTTGCCGCTTTACGAAAAGCCCCTCACGAGGTCCCCCGTGAGATTCGAATCGCCGCATCGATCCACTGGTATCAACAGGGTGCGCTCTCGATGGAACGTGCTGCGGAGTGCGCCGGGCTGAGCCGATCCGAGTTTCTGGCCGAGCTGGCTCGCCGCCGCGTCGATGTCTTCGTCATCGACGAGGAGGACCTCGCCCGGGAATTGCGGAATGCCTGATCCTCTGGTCATGAACGCGTCGCCGCTGATCTTCCTCGGCAACGCCGGACAACTCGACTTGTTGCGCGTCGCCGACGCTTCGCGTGTCATCGTTCCTCAGGTGGTTTTCGATGAAGTGACCTCGACCATGCACAACGATGCGGCAGTCCGATCGGTGATCGAATCCCGTTGGCTCGAGCGAGCCGCGTCCGTCGAGATCCCAGTGTCGGTGACTGAGTGGGATCTCGGACCCGGAGAGTCACATCGGCAGAACAGCTTGTAGCTCAGTTGGGAGAGCGCCTGAATGGCATTCAGGAGGTCATCGGCACCTCATCGCGATTCCCGGTGCACGCCATGCGCCGGGGCCTCCGGTGTTCGTGACGTGGAACGAGTGAGGCCGGAGCGGCGCGGAAGCTCGACTCGCCGCCGGAGACGCCCCGTCAGGAGACCGGCGATGGAGGAGGCGATCGGATAGCCCACGCTCTGCTCGATCCACCCGAACTGGCCGACCGGATTGACCTCCAGGAACACGTAGCGCCCCTCGGGGGTGACGATCACGTCGATGGCGCCGTAGTTCATCTCCAGGTCGTCGAGAAGAGCGATGAGGCCGTCGCGAACGGTCGCGGGCAGCAGATAGGGATGCCAGTGGCTGCGCAATGCGTCCGTCGCGCGGCGCCAATCGACGCCCGCTTTCGGATCGCGTGAGGAGTCGATGGCGGCCGCGAAGACCTCGTGGCCGACGATGGTCACGCGCAGTTCCAGCGCTTTCTCGATCTGCTCCTGAAACGTCATCGGGCAGAGCACCAGTGAATCGATTTTCGACAGGTGCTCGGGCGTGAGGCGGTTCGTCATCACCACCTGGTCGTGCCCCTCGGCGTCCAGCACGCCGAACGACGAGACCATCTTCACCACCACGTGGCCGGCGCATTCGTCGTAAAAACGGAGCGCGGCTTCGGGGTCGTTGGTCGTCAGCGTTCGCGGAGTGTCCAGTCCCGCCTCCACCGCGCATTGGAGCTGCAGGGTGCGGTTTCGCGCACGCTCCGTGGCCGACGGATCGTCGAGGTGAAAACAGGGAAGCGCGGCGATGACGCCTTCGAGCGACATCTCGCTCTCGCGCTCCGCGCCGCGTAACACGTCGCCGCTCAGGCGCAACGAGAGCTGGCCGGCGGTGTTCCAGCGCCGGTGCCACACGGCGCTGACGGTGGAGAGGTCGATCGTGCGCCCGCCGGCGTGAAGCATCCCCCGCACACCGCCGCCGTCGTGCCACGCCGCGAGACGGATCTCGGATGGAAAGAGATCCGTCTCCACCCGGACCGCATCCGCGTTCTCAGCCAGCAGCGCGTCCCGGACGCGGTCCGGAGACCATTGATCCTCGGTGTGGGTCAGCAGAAGGATGGTCATGAAATCGAAAGTGAGCCGCGGCCCACGAGCGCGCCGCGGCCCGGCAAATTCAGTCGTCTTTCTTCTTTGCGGAGTCGTCCGTCTGCTTCTTTGGCGTCTGCGTGGCTGCGACCTCGGGGTCGACGTCCACGCGCTCGAGGAACTGCACGAAGAACGGTGTTGCCGATTCGAACTGATCCATGTTTCCTTCCTTTCCTCTGCTCGCGGTCGATGTGGGTGGGTCCGCGCCGCCGGCAATCCCTACCGCCAATTTAGGAAGGCAGGGTACAATGATGGCGATCCGTTACGGGAGCTCCGAGTGGGCAGCAGCGTCGATCTCCGGCATGTGGATGCGCGTCAGGGCCAGGACCTCCGCGAGGAGCTCCTCGCGGACCATCACAGCGCCGGCCGGAGCGGACCCCAGCATCGCGCCGAGCCGCTGCTCGAGCCGTGGCGGCGTGATGGTGAGCAACCGCACCAGCGCGGGCATGCACTTGAACCGCGGGTGCGGCTGGTAGACGCGGTTGATGCCGAGGAGCATGCCCAGGATCGAGCGGGCATCGCGCACGAGCAGATCGTGCAGACGAACGACGTCATTGCGCGCGGCCAGCACCTGCAGGTACGACTCCGCCGTGAAGTCGAGATGGCGCAGGACCATGTTGCGCGCCAGCCCGTCGGGATACTGCGCCGCGCGCGCCGCGTAGGCCCGGAGAAGCGCTTCGCCATACAGCGGAATCCCCGTGGCCACAGAGCTGACGAGGTCCTGTTTCCGTGGATCGGCATCGCAGCGGACGAGCACCGCCTCGAACATGGCTTCGACACGCGCCAGCGGGAAGTGACTGACCTCCACGGACACCTCGCCGGCCGCAGTCTGGTCGATCCGTATCTCGTGCTCGTTTTCGAGGTCGCGCGGCGTCGGATCCGGACACGGATCCCAATAGACGTAGAGGTCGATGTCCGACCACCGGTCGGCCGTTCCCGCGGCCACCGAACCGCCGGCGGCGACGGCGCGGACGCGGGGATCGGCTGTCCACTCCCGAGCCAGATCCCGCGCCGCTTCCAACCGCGCGCGGCTCTCGTCCGTCACGCGCCGTATTGTCGCAGACGCGATCGCAAACCGGAGAGGAGTCACCGATGCAATTCATTCCCTACGGGACGCAGGTTCCCCGCTATCGAAACATCACCGCCGCGCAGGTCGAGGAACATCTCGCCGGCGGGCCGGGCAGCTTCGGCACTCCGTTCATCGTCACCGACGCCATGGACGGGTGGCCATGCATGGAGTGGACGTTCGACTCGCTCAAGGAGAGGTGGGGCGATCGCGAAGTCGTCACCAACGGCGTGCTCGGGCGCTTCACGCGCATGCGCGGCCTCTTCCGCGACTACATCGACTACATCCTCGATCCGCGCGACGCCACGCGGCGCGTGCCGGCGAACTTCGTCCATGTCGATCCTGCCGACACCGGCGTCGAACCGTCGCTGCAGTACCTGAACGCCCTGGACCTGGACCCGCTGCGCGACCTGACGGACGAGTTCCCGCAGCCCTACTTCCTCCATGACCGTAACCTGCTCGACCGTCTGCCGGACGAGGTCGAGCGCCTCCTGTTCGACAAACACACCTGGGTGTTCATCGGTCCGGCGCGCTCGCTCTCGCGCCTGCACAACGACCATGACTTCGTGCACACCTACATCGCCCAGGTGCTGGGAAAGAAACACTTCATCCTTTATTCACCGGCCGAAGCCGCACTGGTGAGCGAGATGGACCGCCACGGCATCACGCTGACGGGGAAGACTGCCGACCCGCTCGATCCCGACTTGACGGCCTTTCCGCGCTTCCGCGAGGCCCAGCCGTGGGAATGTACGATTGAGCACGGGGACATGCTCTTCCTTCCGGGCGGATGGCTCCACTGGGCCCTCGGCATCGAGCCTGGAGTGACGGTGAGCCGCGACTGTGTCGATCATCTCAATTTTGGCCGCTGGTTCCGCTCCATGGCCGTCGATCGGCTCCCGAAACTGATGATGCGCATCGTCGACCACGACGCGGTCTCCGGCGCCAACACTCCAGTCTGGACCGACCGCCTGCGCGCCCACCGCGCCAGTTACGCGCGGTTTCACGACGAGTACTGCCTGGAAGACGATTACTGATC
>DATLBM010000663.1:0-7317 GCA_035526885.1 Thermoanaerobaculia bacterium
CAACACGTGCGGCTGCCGAGAGCCGCGTTCAGCGCGTACACCGTGCGTTCGGGCTGGGCCAACGAGCGCTGCCGGCCGCGCCGGCCCGCCGGAGGCGCTCCTCGTCGGTTCCCCTGAGCGTCCGCAATCAGGCTACTGCACGAACGCGTTTTTGACCGTGCGCGTGAGTTGATCCTGCCCGTACCAGCGGCGGTGGAACTCGAGCAGCGAGTCGCGATTGCTGGTGCCGGGTGCGAGGGGTTGCGCGCCGTCGACCGGGTGGAGGAGGCGCGGGAACGAGTAGAGCACGTAGTCGAAGTTGCGTTTCGAGTACTCCTCGCCCAGGCGGGCGAAGGAGGCGCCGTCGATCGAGAACTTCGTCGTGCCGCGATAGGAGAGGTCGACGCGCGAGTAGCGCTTTGATTTCAGCTTCTTCGCGAACTCCAAAAAAGCCGTGTGCACGTCGATGGGAGTCTGGCGGAAGCTGAGCTCTTCGAGGTCGTACACCACCACGCCCGGCACGACCCAGTACTGATAGTGCGCGGAGACTTTCATGCCGCGCAGCGCGGAGTTCTCGCTGGCGATGTCATTCACGGGCTGCTGCAACAGCAGCACGTTTGCGGAGTAGCCGATCAGCGCCGCGACCAGCGGCGTCCCCACGAAGATCAGGCGCCGGTGGCGGAACGCGGGCAGCGGAATGGCCACGCGCTCGAATCGGAGCTGGCGTTTGAGGATCGTGGCGAGCGAGGTGTTCTTCGCGGGCGGCTCGACCGGAATCGCGTAGTAGACGATCGAGAGCAGCAGTCCCGCGGCGATCGACAACACGCCCACCGGGCGGAACACGAGCAGCGCGCCCAGTCCGAACAGGTACGCCACCCAGCTCGAGTAGTTGACGCGCGACCGCAGCCGCTGCGCACGCGTGCGATAGAACTCTTCGTCGAGGATCTCCGAACAGTGCTTGCAACGGATGGCGTCGGGCTTGATGGCGCCGCCGCAGAAGCGGCACTGCGCTTCCTGATCGCTGGCCCGCCGCCGCTGCACCGCGTAATCCTCGGCACGCCGCTTGGGGGCGGTCTTCAGGAGAAGAAGTCCGCAGTTGCCGCAGGCGGCCGTGTCTGCTTCGTTCAACGTCTTGCACTCGGGGCAGCGCATGGCCGGTCGAACTGCAACCGGGCTGCCATGAGACGCGGTTCGCTACTGCTTCCTCTTCCCGAACCTCCGCTCGATGTTGAAGCCGAGCTTGATGTCCCCCGCATCGAGCGCCGAGCCCTGGAAAGTGGACGTGACATATTGGTCAACCATCGTCGACTGCGAGTTCGTCAGCAGGATCTCGAACCAGTGGCCGCCGATGTTGCGCTTCACCCCGATGGCCCAGCCGACGTTCGCGTCCATCTCGTCGGGGAGATCCTGGTTCGGCGGCGTGATCTCGGCCACCGCGGCGAAGCCCGGGCGGAGCATCCACGCGAACCCGATCGGCATGTTGAAGGCGTGCTCGAAGAGCGCGCCGGATACGTCGCCGTTGACCGCGCGTCCTGCGTTCGTGGCGAACGTCGGCAGGAGGAAGATCTCCGCCTTGCGCCCGAACTGTCGCGACAGGATCGCCTGCGCGAAGACAGACGTGCGATCGTCGAGATCTTTCTCCGTGCGTACGTCCGCGCCGCCGCGCAGCGTCACGTTGAACGGCTTCCCATCCGTCTGCCGCAGCACGACGTACTTGGCCGCGCCTTCGAGCGTGTCGTTCGTGTTGCTCCGAGCGAGTGAGAGCTCGAGGTTGGGACGCATCGCGTACGCGACGCCGAACACGACGTCCGCGTTCGTGTCCAGGCCGAACAGCGAATGCACTTGATCGCTGAAGCTGCCCTGATCGAGCGACTGGTTGAAGCGATGCGAGAACTTGATGTTCCACTGCCCGTGCGGCGTGATCTGGTTCGACGGCAGCGACAGCAGCGTGTCGCCCATCGGCAACGGACGCAGCGGCGCCGGCTCCTGCGCCAGGAGCGGCAGCGCAGCCAGCAATGCACAAATCCACTTAGTCATTCGGCGCTCCTCTGCGGATCCAGTCGCGTACGAGCTTGATCTGCGCGTCGGTCAGCGGCGTTTTTCCCTGCGGCATGCGGTCGCCGGTGATGTTGACGCCGAGGATCTTGCGATAGAGGTAGGAGTTGTCGGGATCGTTGGGGCGGATGCGCGACAGCGACGGCATCTCGACGCTGGGTTGATTGACGGTCGACGCGTACGCGCGGCCCGCGCTGAGAACCATCTGCGACTGCTGGCCCAGGGGATCGTGACAGCCGATGCTGGCACACGTGGGAGTGAAGATCTCGTTCTGCACGCGAGTGAAAGTCGCGGTCGGGTCGATGGGGTCGCCCGGTCCGCCCGCGTCGGTCGGAGACTTCAGCTCACCACAAGCGGTGAGAAGAAGAAGGGATAGGAAAATCAGACTTGATCGCATGACCGAGACGTAAGGTAGCATCGCATCGTGCATTCCGTCGACGAACTGTTCGCGGTCGTCGTGCGCGAGCCGGATGACGACTCACGCTGGAGTGCCATCCAGCAACTGCACGCCCTCGGCACCCGCGAAGTCTTCGAGCGCGCCGTGCAACTCTGCGCCAGCGAAAGCGCCTCGGAACGCGTCGCGGGCGCGGACATCATCGGCCAGCTGAACGCATTTTCGGACGAGGGCATGAAGACGCTCCTGGACATGCTCGGCGACGGCGAAGCGTGCGTCGTCGAAGCGGTGGTGCACGGTCTCGGGCAGCGGCAGGACGCGCGCACGATCGACGCACTTTCCCGCGCCGCCGCACACGACGCCGCGAACGTGCGCTGGGCCGTGGCCACCGCACTCGAAGACCTCATCGGCGACGAGCGCGCGGAACGCGTCCTCCTCGCGTTGATGAAGGATGACGACACCTCGGTCCGCGATCGCGCGACGTTCGCGGTGGGCAGCCTCTCGGATCACGACACGCCACGCATCCGCGCCGCGCTCGCCGAACGCCTCCGCGACGACGACAAGTGCGTGGCCCACGAAGCCGCCCTCGGACTGGCCCGCCGCCGCGACGCCCGGGCCATCCCGTACATCGCCATCGCCGTGGAATCCGCGGACGGCGAGATCGAGGAAGCCGCGGACGAAATCACGTCCCCGGACATGCTCCCCGAGCTGTTGAAGGCGAAAGACGCCATCGGCGGCCGCGGCCTGTCGACGCTCATCGAGCGCTGCCGGGCGCGGCTCTGACGCTTCGCTGGGGGACACGACCGGGAGCGCCTCCGGCGGGCCGGCACGGCCGGCAGCGCTTATCGAACACGTGCGGCTGCCGAGAGCCGCGTTCAGCGCGTACACCGTGCGTTCCGGCTGGGCCAACAAGCGCTGCCGGCCGTGCCGGCCCGCCGGAGGCGCTCCTCGTCGTCCCCAGCGGAGCGATCAACGCGACGCAGGCGGCGACGTGAACACGATCTTGGCGAATGCGATCGCGAAGATCGCGTACACGACCGCGGCGATCCACGCCTGCGCCTTGAGCAGCGCGATCGCCGCGGATGCGAAGTGCAGCAGGTTTCCCACGGCCACCGGACGGTTGTAGATGCCTCCGATCAGGCTGTCCTTGGCCATCCAGTTGATCATGGCGAAGCCGAGGTAGAGCGCGCCGGCGACTTGCACGGCGACGGGGGGAAACGCGGAGGCGCCGATGTGCGCGAGCAACTCCTGCGGCGCGAACGTGCACGCGAGTCCGGCGAGGACCATCACCACCGCGCTCGCGGCCATCACGATGCGCGTCATGCTACTTGGCTTCCCCGTACTCGACGATTTTCCCGTTCTCGTCGCGAAACGCCTTCAGCTTGCACTGGCCGTCGCCGAATTGCTGCGAGTCGGGCGTGTACGCGCGGATGCGGAGCCGTCCGGTCTGATCGGGAGGGAGGGGACTCGGCTCCACCTTTCCCTGGTAGTCGATGACCTCGGCTCGTCCCATCCCGATGTAGGTCACGTGGCCGGTAACCGTCAGCGGACGCGAGGAGCGGTTCGTCACGTCGACGATGGCTTCGAACTCGGGATACGCGCTCTTGCTCTCGATCTCCTCGCAGGTGAAGCGGGTGATCTCGAGCGGAGTTCCCCACGGCGATGCGCCGATGGCTCTCATTCCCTTGAGCGCGACGACGCCCAGCAGAATCATGATGAGCGCGGTCGTGAACCCTCCGATCACGAGACCCGTTTTCCTGCGCGGTTCCTGCGGCTGCGGCGGCGTGGCGACGGGTGGCGTCCAGCTCACGCCGCCGGCGGTGAAATCCGGCGGCGCGATGTCGACGTCGAAGTCTCCGCCGGGCATGCGCCGCAGCAGGCATTTGAGTGAACCGACCTTGAACTCGCGCTCCTCTTCGTGCGCGCCGAAGGGACTCATTACCGCACGGCCGTCGATGCGGCCCGCGGTTCGTCCGGTCGCCGGATCGGTCTCGAGCACAAGCTCTCGGCCGGTCCCGGGAATGATGATTCTCTGCGTGCTCATCGCGCTTTCTTGGCTTCCGTGACGATCTTCTCCACGTCCGCGAGCAGTTGCTTCGCGTCGTACACGATGCCGTCCTTGATCACGTACTTCACGCCGCCCACGCGCTCCACTTTTCCCGTCTCGTCGTTCACGCGGACAGCGCCCGTGCCGTAGAGCACTTTCAGGTTCGCGAGCGGATTCTCTTCGACCAGCACCAGGTCCGCGAGCATGCCCGGGCGCACGAGGCCGAACTGCGCCTTCTTGCCCGTCGGCGCGGCGATCGCCTCGGCACCGTAGTAGGTGGCGGAGCGGATCACCTCGAGCGGATGGAAGCCCGCCTCCTGCAGCAGCTCCAGCTCGCGGATGTAATCGAAGCCGTAGAGTTTGTAGATGTAGCCCGAGTCCGAGCCCGTGGTGACGCGGCCGCCGCGATTCTTATATTCGTTGACGAAGGCCATCCAGAGGCGGTAGTTGTTGCGCCACTCGATCTCGTCGCGCGTGGTCCAGTCGAACCAGTACGCGCCGTGCGCCTTGCGATTCGGCTCGTACCATTTCCACAGCGACGGCAGCGTGTAGCGCTGGTGCCACTCCGCGTTCATGGCGCGCATCAGGTCGCGGCTCGCTTCGTAGATCGTGAACGTCGGATCGATGGTGAAGCCGCGCTGCAGCAGCTCGTCCATGACCGCGTTCCACTTCGCGCTGCCGGGAGGCGCGGCCTGGCGCCACAGGCGTCCGGCCTCGCCGAAGCGATTCTGCTCGTCCGCGTAGTTGTAGTTCGGCGGATAGTCCTGGATCGTGCGGTCGGCGAAGAGCGACTCCGGCAGGCCGTACCAGTGCTCCATGCAGTCCAGGCCCAGGCGCGACGCCTGGAGAATGTTCATGCGCGCGACGCCCATCTGCGCGAGATGCGTCGTCGTCCCGAGCTTGAGCTTGTGCGCTTCGTCGATGATCGCCGCGAGGATCTCCGGGTCGTAAACGGGATCCGTGGTGCCGCCGATGATCTTGATGCCGGCGCCGCCGCCTTTCGCCGCCCACTGCACGAACTTGCGCGCCTGCTCGGGCGAGTTGATCGGACCGCCGCTCCACATGGACGCGCCGGTGAAGACGTACGGGAAGATGCGCGGCGCGACGATCTCGTTCTTCGCGCTGCGATCGCGCTCGTGGATCGTCCATTCCAGGCCGTTGCCCGAGCCGGGCTCGCGGACCGTGGTGATGCCGTGCGCGAGCCAGAGCTTGAACACGTACTCCGCCGTCGTGCCCTGCTCGACGCCGCCGGCGTGGCCGTGCATGTCCACGAAGCCCGGGAGCACGTACATCTTCGAGCCGTCGATCTCGCGAGACGCATCCTTCGGCCGTCCTTCCGCATCGATGGCGACTTTCGGGAACCCGACCTGCTGCACCGCGACGATGCGATTGCCTTCGATGACGACGTCCATCGGTCCGATGGGCGGCGCACCCGTGCCGTCGATGACGGTGGCGCCGCGGATGATCAGACGCTTGAACGGACCCTCGCCCTCGCCCGCCCGCCGGTCCGGCGCGTAAGCCGGCCCCTTCTCCTCGGCAGCGACGAACAGAGGCAGAGCAAGGACGAGCAGCAGCAGTGCACGCTTGAGCATGGCTGCGAATTGTATGGTGCGATAATGCGGGGCGTTCGTCACGGCGCTGCGAATCCCGCAGGAAGAACGGTTCGCGCTCGTCCGTTGCAGGCTCGGATTTCATCAGCGAAATGCAGACGCTCACGCTTCTTCACTCGGAGTCTTTTCCCATCGCGCGGTATGCCGAGGGATTGACTCGGGAGTCGATTGCGCCGGGGCGGCTGCAGAGTCTCGAGCAGCTTCGCACGCCCGATGGCAACGGTCTGCGCGTCGCTCTGGTCGACCGCAACATCCTCGGCGGACACCGCGCCGCGCTGCAGCTCGATGCGCGTACGGCCGTCGTCGGCGTGGGACTGGACGATCAGCCGCAGTGGCTGGCCGCCGACGCGGTGTATCTGCATCTGCCTTCCGAGCCCAGCGCGCCGGCTCTGATGAACGCCGTCAAGCGCGCGTTCCAGTTTCTCTATCAGAAGAACCGCGCCGACCAGCTGGAGAAGCAGCTCAGCGAGCGCACGCGCGAGCTGCAGGAAGTGGCGGAAGTCGGGCGCGCACTTTCCACCGTTCGCGATCACCCGGTTCTGCTGACGATGATTCTCAGCAAGGCGCGCGAGCTCTCGCGTGCGGACGCGGGATCGCTCTACCTCCTCGACGAAGACGGCGGACACAAGGGGCTGCGCTGGAAGCTCGCGCAGAACGACTCCATCGACGTCGAGGCGTTCGAAGAAAAAGTCCTGCCCATCACGCGGAAGAGTCTCGCGGGATACGTGGCCATGACCGGCGAAACGCTGGTCATCGATGACGCGTACAACCTTCCGCCTGGCGCGGAGTACGAGATCAACAGGTCGTTCGATCAAAAGAACGGCTATCTCACGCGATCGCTGCTCGTCTTTCCGATGACCAATCACGACGGCGAGGTGATCGGCGTGCTGCAGTTGATCAACCGCCGCCGCGCGGGATCGCACATGCGGCTCAACGCGGCGAACGTGCCCGAACAGGTGGTGGCGTTCGATCAGGACACGGCCGACATCATGCGTGCGCTGGCCAGCCAGGCTGCGGTGGCGGTCGAGAACAACCTGCTCTACGAGTCCATCGAGCGGCTGTTTGAAGGCTTCGTCACGGCGGCGGTCACGGCCATCGAACAGCGCGATCCGACGACGTCCGGTCACTCCTTTCGCGTGGCGGAACTGACGGTGGAACTGGCGCGCGTCGTCGATCGCACGGATCGCGGTCCGTTCACGGATGTGCGCTTCACGCCCGATCAGGTACGCGAG
>DATLBM010000664.1:0-10230 GCA_035526885.1 Thermoanaerobaculia bacterium
TGGACGAGCATCCCGCCGCACGCGGAACGCATCTCATCCCTCATCCCTCGTCCCTCGTACGTGACGAGCCGCAGATTCTTCTTTTTGGCGAGGAGCGACACGGCTTCCTCATCGAACGACGGCGCCACGATGACCTCGAGAAACAGGTCGCCGACGATGCGCGCGCATTCGCCGTCGAACGTTTGATTCGCACCGATGATCCCGCCAAATGCGGACACGGGATCGGCGTCGATGGCTGCCTGCAGCGCGGCGCTGAGTGAGTCGCGGCGCGCGACGCCGCACGGATTGGTGTGCTTGATGATCGCGATGGCCGGCTCCGTGAACGCGTTGGCGAGCTTGATGGCCGAGTCGAGGTCGAGGAGGTTGTTGTACGACAGCTCCTTGCCCTGCAACTGCTCGAACGGCCGCTCGCCCGCGGGCACGTAAAAGCCCGCGGTCTGATGCGGGTTTTCGCCGTAGCGAAGATCCTGGAACTTTTCCAATGACAACGTCAGACGCCCGCCGCGTCCGAGAAACGCCGCGATGGTCGCATCGTACGCGCTCGTTTTCTCGAACACGCGTACGGCGCACTTCAGACGAAACGCGTCGCTGATCGTGCCGTTCTCGAATTCACGCAGGAACTCGTCGTACAGCGACGGGTCGCACAAAGGCAGCACGTGACGATGATTCTTCGCCGCCGCACGCAACATCGACGGACCGCCGATGTCGATCTGTTCGATGGCCTCGTCGACAGTCACGCCTTCTCTGGCCACCGTCTGCTCGAACGGGTAGAGATTCACCACCACCAGATCGATTGCGGGAATGCCCAGCCGCGTCACGTCTTCGATGTGCGCGGCGTTGGCGCGGTCGTGCAGGATCGCGCCGAACACTTTCGGCGTGAGCGTTTTCACGCGTCCGCCGAGGATTTCCGGAGCGCCGGACCATTGCGCGATGGGCGTCACGGCGACGCCTGCGTCGGTGAGATGTTTCGCGGTGCCGCCGGTGGAGAGAATCTCCACGCCTTTCGCCGCGAGAGCGCGCGCGAGGTCAGCGATGCCGGTTTTGTCGGAGACGGAGAGGATCGCTCGATTAAGGCTTTGCATGAAGCGAGAGGTTGCCGTCGCGCATGACGGCGGCCGAGCGGACGTCGCCGCCGGCTTCCTTCCAGATGTAGTAGTAGAGGTTGACGAGGTCCGTGACCGCGCGCGAATAAGAAATGGATGCGACGCCGAACGCCGTCGAGCGATCGTCGAACACCGCCGCGCTCCCGCCGCGCTCGTACTCGCCGCGCATCAGCGGATAGAACTTCGCGCTGCGTGCGAACGTGCGATCGAGGTAGCGCGGCAGACTGAATTGCGGATCGAGTCCGTAGAACACCGTGGGAAATTTGGCCAGCTTGCGCTCGAAGTAGGTCTCGAAGTCGTTGCGCGACTCCGTGTGCCGCGGCGCATCGTTCGCGACATGGAAGGGATTGTTCGCATCCGACACGAGATGGGCGAGGATGCCCAGGCGCTGCACGACGTCACTCATCGGCTCGCCTTTGCGAATCATTTGAATGCTCAGCCGTGTCTCGCGCTCGATGCCTTCGCGCAGGCGTCCCTGGCGCGAGAGCACGAAGTAATTGTGGACGTCGCTGCCTTCGTCGGACTGCGCGCGGTTCAGGCCGGCTTTGTAGTCGGAGTCGAACTTCTCCAGCAACATCCTGAGGTCCGGCGGCGCCAGCGCGGCGGCCTTGCCGGCGATGCGCTCGTCGGAGGCGCGGGTCCATGCGGCGGCGGAGAGCGGAAACAGCAGAAGGAGGACGATTCCGAGACGCCGCATTGTTTGGACCGGATCGTAACGTATGCACCACGACTTTGCAGCTCATCTCGACGCACTCTTCTCCTGCCGCGCCTGCCCGAACGTCCTCGGCCAGCCGGTCACGGGCTGGGTCGAGAACGCGCGCGTGATGCTGGTCGGCCAGGCGCCCGGCCCGCGCGAGATGGATGAACGCCGCCCGTTCGCGTACACCGCCGGCAAGCGACTGTTCTCGTGGTTCGCGCCATTCATCCCGGAGGAGGAGTTCCGCAAGACGGTGCACATCGCGGCGATGATCCGCTGCTTCCCCGGACGCGATCCGAAAGCCGGCGGCGACCGCGTGCCGTCGCTCGATGAAGTCGCGAACTGTGCGGCGCACCTCGATCGCGAGATCGCGCTGCTGCGCCCCTCGCTCATCATCGCCGTCGGTACCCTCGCTTCAAAAAATCTGCTGGGCATCGCGGAGTTGAAAGATGCGGTGGGTCGCGTTCACCGTCTGACACGCGCGGGCCACACCTGCGACGTCGTCGTGCTGCCGCACCCATCGGGACGCTCGACGTGGACGAACAAGCCCGGGAATCGGGAGCTGCTGGAGAAGGCGCTGCGGTTGATCCGGCGCCACCGGGCGTGGCACGGTTGATCAGGACGCGCGCCGCTTCGCGGGAGTCTTCTTGTTCTTTGTACCCGCCGTACGCATGGCCCGGATGACGGAGCGCAAAACGTTGTTCACGGCGGCGGAGTCTTCGAATGCTTCCGCCACGTCGGCATCGAGTACGACGCGGCGTTTGCCGTCGTCGAACTGGAAGTCCATGCGCCCGCCGAGCCCCCTCACTCCTGCCGCATGTAGTTCCGGTCGATGTAATCCATCTCCTCGAACGTCGTGGCCAGCGCCAGGCGCGACTCGAAGATCAGGTAGACGCTCGCGGAGAAGAGCAGGAACGCGCCGACGAAGCCCAGCACCATCGGCACGAATCCGAGGTCGACGTGCAGCAGCGATACGACGCCGATGGAGACACTCGTGGCGATGAAGAAACTGATGCCGAGGTAGAGGCGGCCCATCGCTTTCTGCAGCAGGCGGGCGCGGCGCGTGTTGATCTCCAGCTGCTTGAAGAGGTGCTCGCGTCGCTTGTTCGTCCCCTCGTCGTGCCCTTTGCCCAGGGCCTGCAGCTCCTCGGCGCGCTCGCGGACGCGATCGACGCAGCGCACCGATCGCGACGAAGTCGTGATCAGCAGTGAGCTCGAGGCCAGGATCAGCACGGCCGGCGTGATCATCGCCCCGAGAACGTCCAGGACGGACTTCAGCTCGCGGGTGTCGGCAAAATCAGGCCACATCGGCGAATGCGTTGCGGGTCATGTTCTCGTTGCCCGTCTCGAGCACGAGCACGTTGTCTTCGATGCGGATGCCGCCGTACTTGCGGAAGCTGTACACCTTGTCCCAGTTCACGTACTTGGCGTTCTCGCCGTTCCGCAGATCGGCGAGCAGCGAGTCGATGAAGTAGAGGCCGGGCTCGATGGTGAAGACGTGGCCCGGATCGACGACGCGCGTCAGGCGCAGGTACGGATGTCCTTCCGGCTTGGGAATGGTCTTGCCGCTGCGGTCGGCCATGAAGCCGGCCACGTCATGCACCTGCAGCCCGAGGTAGTGGCCGACGCCGTGCGGGAAAAAGGTGGAGGTGATGCCGCGCTCGAACGCGCCGTCGCCGTCGACGTCGCGCACGAAGCCGAATCGCGTCAGCAGCTCACCGACGCCGCGATGCGCCTTCATGTGGATGTCCGGATAGTTCGTGTTCGGCAGGCAGTCTTTGACGAGATCGAGCTGCATCGCGTCCATGCCTTCAATGAGCTCCTCGAACTCGTCGTTGCGGCGCGAATACGTGCGCGTGATGTCGGACGCGTAGCCGTTGCACGAAGCGCCGGCGTCGATGAGGAACGAATGCAGCTCGTTCTCGGCGATGCGCTCGCGCACGTGATGGTAGTAGTGCAGCGTGGCCGCGTTCTCGTTGAGCGCGATGATGTTTCCGTACGGCACTTCCTCGTCGGTGTGATCCGCGGCGCGCAGATACTCGAAGTGAATCTCGTACTCCGAGAGACCCTCGCGGAATGCGCGCTCGGCGGCGCGGTGTCCGCGCGCGCCGCGCTGGTTCGCGCGGCGGATGCACTCGATCTCGTACTCGGTCTTCTGCGTCCGATCGAAGTGCAGGCTGTTCACCACCGCCTCGGGATTCGGCTTGAGATCGCCCCACGGCGCGAAGCGCTCGTCCCATTCGCCGAGGAAGGCGATGCGGCCTTTCGGCAGATGGTCTTTGGCCTGATCGGGATCCGAGATCATGACCAGGTCGAACTTCGAGACCCACTTGTCCTGCGGTGCGGCGGCCACTTTGTGCCAGTAGTCGACGGGCTGGTGGTAGACGAGCTTCGGCTTGACGCCGGGCGTGTAGACGACGAAGCAGTTCGGGTTGTCGACCACGGGCACCCAGTTCTTGAAGTGCGGATTGACCTTGAACGGGTAGGCCATGTCATCGAGGAACTGGTAATGCTGCGCGCCGGAGAAGATGACGGCGTGATCGAGCTTCGAGGCTTCGAGCGCGGTGTCGTGCCGCAGCTTGAGCATCGTGACGTGGGCGGTGTAGAGCGTGAACAGCGCGTCGTCCATGGCGGGGAGGATATCGCAGCGCGACGCCGCGGTCTCACCGGCACTGTGCGAGTTTGCGCAGCAGAAACCGTTTCTCCGGCATCGTGGCCGGCAGCTCCAGTGCGCGCGTGAAGTGCTCCGCCGCGCGGGTGCGATCGCCCGCGCGGAGCGAGAGCTCGCCCATCGCCGCGGAGAGCGGCAGATAGTGGCGAAGCGAAGGGTGTCCGGCGATCGACTCGATCTCCGCGAGGCCGGACGCCGGCCCGTGCGCCATCGCCACAGCCACGGCGCGGTTCAGCGCGACGACGGGCGTCGGCTTCAGCGCCAGCAGTTGGTCGTAGTGCGAGAGGACCGCGGGCCAGTCCGTCGTCTCGAACGCCAACGCCACGCCGTGACAGGACGCGATGGCCGCCTCGACGTGATACGCCGTCAGCCGCTCTCCTTCCGCCGATCGTCCCAATTCGCGCATGCCTTCCGCGAGCAGCCCTCGATCCCACAAAGAACGATCCTGCTCTTCCAGTGTCGCCAGCTCGCCCGCGGCATCGACGCGCGCGGGCAATCGCGCGGCCTGCAACAGCATCAGCGCCAGCAACGCGTGTGCTTCCGGCAGCGAGGTGGCGGGATGGTCAACCAGTTGACGACCGAGGCGGATCGCTTCCTCGCAGAGATCGGCGCGCACGAGATCGTCGCCCGCATGCGCGCCGTAGCCTTCGTTGAAGAGGAGATAGATCACTTCGAGCAGCGAGTCCAGCCGCGACGGCAGCTCCGCGCGCGACGGCATCTCCATGGGAATGCGTTCATCGCGGATCAGGCGCTTGGCGCGCACGAGCCTCTGCGCGATGGTCTCCTTCTTCGTCAGAAACGCGCGTGCGATCTCGCCGACGGAGAAACCGCCCACGGTTTTCAGCGTCAGCGCGACGCGGCTCTCCTTCGGGATCGATGGATGCCCGCACATGAGCATCATGCGCAGCTGGTCGTCGCGCAGCTCGTGCGCGAAGTGCGGGTCTTCCTCCGGTGCGCGATCGCCGAAGGCCGCCGCGAGCTGCGGCTCCTTGTCGCGCAGGGAAGTCTCGCGGCGAAGCTGATCGAGGGCGCGGTTGCGCGCCACCTGAAAGAGCCAGCCGCGCGGATTCTCCGGCACGCCGCGCAGACTCCACTGCTGCATCGCCGCCACCAGAGCCTCCTGCACCACCTCCTCGGCCAGCGACAAATGCTCCGCGCCGAACACGCGCGTGAGCGTGGCCACCATCTGTCCCGCGCTGTGGCGGAACAGATGGTCGACGAGATGGTGGACGGCGCTCACGATTCGATCCGGCGGATCTCGATCGAGCCGTAATCGAGGTGCGGCGAGCTCTCGCAGCTGCGGATCACGTCGTCGTAGCTGTCCGCGTCGACGACGAGGTAGCCGCCGAGGACTTCCTTCGCTTCGGCGTACGGCCCGTCGGTGACGGTGATGCCGGAGTCCTTGCGCACGACGATGCGGCCTTCGCCGTCGCGGAGCTTGTGGCCCTTTCCTCCGATTCCCCGAACCCAGGCGCCATATTTTTGAATGATGGCCTGCATCTCGTCGGGACTGAAGTCGCCGGGCCAGGTTCCCGCATCGCGGAGCATGACGATGAATTGCGGCATGGTGATTCTCCTTTCTTCACTGTACAGACGAATGGAGACGCCGCGAATCGACAACGCGGGACAAAAAAAGAAGCGCGCCGACCGCATTGCGAATATCGACGCGCTTTTGAATCGCCAGCGAGACTGCTGTGACTACGCGGTTGTGCACTTGTGCGAGGGCGATGCCAACTACTCGCGCCAGTGCGCCGCGTGCTCCAGCACCTGATCGATCGACAGCACGCGCTCTTCGCCCTGTGCGTTTTTGAAGACGGCGTGATACCAGCCGCGGACGCCGACGGGCGTGAGCATCTCGCGTCCGATCTGCAGACGCTTGCCGCTGCCCAGCTGGCGGAACACGCGCTCATATGCGGAGCGATCCAGTCTTCGCGACGGCGCGGGCGTGACGCTGCGCCGCTCGGGCGCGTCGCGGCGCTCGATGCGCGCCGGAAGCGTGACGCGCTCGCGGCGGCCGGCACTCTCGCCGCGCCACGGCGGCGCGAGCTGCTGTTCGACGTCGCTGGTGCGGCGTCGCGGCGTGGCATCGGCGTCGTCGTGCATCAGCTCCGCGTAGTTGTGCAGCTCGGGAATCGAAGTGCCCCAACGGACCTCGCGGCCGACGTCGTCGTACGCGGGCGGACGATCCTCGAAGTCGAGGAGTGACGGCGTTTCGCCGCGCAGGATCGAGAACAGCAGTCGATGGCTGAACGCATCCGACCACGTGCGAATCGACTCGCGGAAGTGCGTGGCGATCTCCAGCGCGATGCCGCGCATCGACAGCCTGCGTCCGTCGGTCGTCGGCCACACCGCGGCGTCGACGAGAGTGGTGAAGGGGTTTTGCGGGAAGTGAAAATCGCGCGTGACCCAGCCGTTGCGCGTGGCGTGGCGGCCCGGCGTGACGTCGGACAGGAGCGGCAGTCCGCGCGCTTCCAGTTCCTCCACGCGATACGACGGCCAGAAGATCACGTCCCGCACCACGCCGATGATCAGCGCCGCCGTCGCCGCCATCATCCCCGGATCGGGAGTGAAGTCGAGCGTGATCTCGATGCGGTCGCGGCGCGGACGCACACCCATCCCGGTCGATCGCTTGTTCGCGCCGCACACGATCACCGGGATCGGCAGCAGATACGCGAGCAGCAGCGCAAGCTTCTGAATGGTGCGATTGCGATTGCGCTCGTCGCGCGCCAGCTCGTAGGAAATGTTGAAGTGGCAGCTGAACGCCTCCAGCCGCACGTCCTTGGCGTTCCGGCGCTCCCAGCGGTCGAGCTGATCGCGCACGAACTGAATCTGCTCCCAAAGACTGCGCACCGCGCGGGCGGTGCACTGCGGCGCGATCTCGATCACCGGCGTGACGACCTCGAGCACGCCGCCGTCGAAATACACCGCGCCGCCGGTGGGCATCTGCGACGATTTGCGGCTGCGCTCGAGCATCGGCCGCTCGATGAATGCCGCCGGCGTCTTCCAATACTCCTCGGGCACGATCGCCTCGCCGTCGACGTACACGCGGAACTCGGCTTCGAGGCCGACCACCGGCATGTTCAGCTCGTTGCGATAAGGAAACCTCAGGGGATCGGACATAACCTCAGACCACTTCGCGCAGGAGCAAGGATCAGGCCGCGATTTCGTGCGAAACCTGCTGCGCGCGATGCGCGTCGCATCCGCATGATCACGACGATGATGTTGCTCGCGGCAGTGACCATCTCTTCGGTCGACGAAAACGCAATCATTCGCTCGGTGATGGACCGGTACTTTCTCGACAAGCGCTCGCATCCGGATGCGAGGCAGTCGCTTTTCATCGCCGAGACGATGGCCGAGGGCGCCATCGACACGATCACGTTGCGCGTGCCGCCCAGCTCGCCCGAACACGTCGACGAGCTCGCGGCCTCCATCGCGGAAAACAATCGCCAGGCCATCGCGTTGCCGCAGCTTCCCGCGCAGGTGAAGCTCGCGGATGCCGAGGACGTGCGCGGCGCGGATGGCAAGTACGACTGGGCGAAAGTGGACGCCAAGGCGATCGTCGAAGTGTCGCGTCCCGCATTCACGAAAGACGGCAATGTCGCGGTCGTGCGTGTCGTCATACGCCAGCCGCAGCGCGACAAGCAGGAGCTGTACTTTCTCCAGCTCGTCGACGGGCAGTGGCGCCTGAAAGCGTTCGGCGGCGGCCGCGTCGATCCGTGATCAGCGCGCCGTGCTGGGCGCCTTGTGCACGATGTGAAAGATCACCGTGAGCTCGTGCGCGACTTCCTTCGGCTGGCCGTCCGCGTCGCGATACGGATGGAAACGCCACTGGCGGATCTTGTTCACCGTCGCGCGCGTGAACTCCTCGCGCTGCGGCGGCGTGAGCACGGTCACTTCCTTCACGCGCCCGTTCTTGCCGATGATGTAACGCACGACCAACTGGTCTTCCCACATCCGGCGATACGCGTACTCGGGATAGCTCGGGTACTCCTGAGAGATCGCGCCCATAGGCAGCGGCTCGTCGCGCTTGATCTCGATCTGATTCGGATTCACGGGAGGCGGCGGCGGTGCGACGCCGCCCACGACGCCGCCGATTTCTCCGCCCACTTCGCCGCCGTCGATGCCGCCTTCCTGTCCGCCCGCCTGCCCGTTGTCCTGCGCCACCGGCACCTCGGGCAGGTCCGTCACGGGTTGTTCTTCGACGACCTGCGGAATGGTGTCCGGGATGATGGTCGGCGCGACGAGGGGCATCTTGATGGGAACCGCGCGCTGCTGCGGCACGACCTGCGCGCGCACCTCCGGCGGCGGGGGCGGGGGAGGCGGCGGGGGCGGCGTGGCCATGATCTGGTACGCCGCGTACATCTTCGGGGAGGTCGTCGGAAACGCGACGTCCCACACACCGGCCACGAGCACGGCTCCGATCGCAACGGCGTGCAATCCCAGCGACAGCGGCAGCGTCTCGTAGAAAAGCTTACGGCTCCGCGGAGCCACCGTTTCGGGGACGACGGTCTCGAACATGTTCCGTTATTTTGCGGTACCCGGGCGAGGGTATCACCGAACGGCGAAGGCGAGTTGCTACAAGTTCGTAGCGACGATCGCGAGCTGCTCCGCGACCTCGGACGCCGACGCTTTCGGCGCGGTGTAGCTGTCGAAACGCACCAGCACGGGATCGTAAATGCCGCGCTGAAACAGCTCCGCGCGCACGGCGATGAAGCGCGTCCGCAACGCGGGATTCATCTCCCCACCCTTCATGGCCTCAGCCACCTGCGCGGCCTCGAACTTCAGATCCATCGCATCTCCTCTTGATCCCCAACTTCGCGTACGTGGCTTCGTCATCCGGCTCGACGCGAAGAAACGCGGTCACCCCGCGCGCCGCAATCTCGTCGTCCGACCAGTCGTCGACGTTCAACAACCCCTGCGCCGAGAGGTCCCCGTCGATCCCGACGATATCGTAGCCCGCCCAGATCCCGAACCCGCGCTCCTCGGAAGGCCCGGCGGATCCGATGCGGGTGAATTTCTTGATGTAGCGGCCCACAGATGCTCCCAGAGCTCCGGTCGGTTTTTCGGGTTCTGCGTTGCGGGAACTTTGCCGATCCAGCGGCTCCAATCCTCGCGCGTGATCTGCGGAGGATGATGCAGTTCCAGATGCGGCGCCTCGCAGACCAACACTACGCCGTGCGCTCGCGCCCGCTCCTTGTAACTCGCATTCCAGACCCCGATCGACGGCACGCCGGGCGGCAACCCGGCGGTGCGCTCCAGCGGCTGGTGCGGATTGCCGTCGACCATGATGTTGCTCGGCAGCGGCAATCCCCGAAACCGGAACCACTCCGCCGCTTCCTCATGAGAGTTCAGTCTTTCGGTCACGCGAAGAATTGCGACGAGATACCACGATCCCGCGGTGATGTACGCGACGCGATCGTCCACTTCCAAACGCGGCGCGAACTTGCCGGCGCGGCACAACGCCGTGATGGTCGGAAACTTCGACTGAAAGTCGGGCTCGCGCCGGCATGAGGAATCGATGAACGGCGGCAGTCCGTAACGCGCGATCGCATGGAGGCCGAACGGAGTTCCGCACAGCGGTCGATACGTCACGAGGTACATGCGTCCTACCGCGGCGTCATCAACCGATAAAACAGCGCCGTCACCAATCCCCACACTCCATTGATGATCAGCCCCGCCATGAGCAGCTTCGGGTTGCCGCCCACGGGCATTCCTTTCAGCGGCGCGACGACGAGGCCGGCCACGAGGGTGGGGGCGAT
>DATLBM010000665.1:0-3849 GCA_035526885.1 Thermoanaerobaculia bacterium
GCTTCCTTTTCCGCGAGGGCTTTCAGTCCGCCGTACGTCTCGCCCGTGATCTGTTCGACGGTGGGATCGGACAGCTCCATCAGCGCGCCCGTTTCATCCGCGCCCGGAACGCTTTCCTCTTTGTAAACCGAGATCGTGGAGATGAAGAGGTACTGGCCGGCGGAGTCTTTGAGCAGCGTGGCCGCGTCGCGCACCCAGCGCGGAAGGGTGGAGGGGTTGTCGATGACGGCGTCCCACTCGCGGCCTTTCAGCGCGTCGAGCTTGCCGTTGCGATCGCCCTCCAGCCGCTCCACGCCCGCGGGCACCGAGCCGGGATTCGTCTTGCCGCGATTGAAGACCGTGACTTTGTGGCCGCGATCGACGGCGTAGCGCACCTGGTGCGGTCCGATGAAGCCGGTGCCGCCGAGGATGAGGATGCGCAGCGGCTTGGCGGCTTTCGGGACGACGGTCTGACCGAGGGCCAGCGCGCCCGTGGCGGCGGCAGTGACGGCGACGAAGGAGCGGCGTGTCATGTCGGACATGGCGCGGGATGATAGCCGTTCGCCGCCGAATCCCCAGCGCTACGAAACTGGTACAGTCCGCGCCCCATGCGGCGCCTCGTCCTCTTCGACATCGACGGCACGATTCTCACCGATCGCGGCGCGTCGCGCTCGGCGTTCGGGCACGCGCTCTCCGCCGTCTACGGCTACGACGGCGATCTCACGCGCTACGACTTTTCCGGCCGCACGGATCCGCAGATCGCACACATGGTCTTACGCGACGCCGGCCATTCGCCCGCCGATATCGAAGCGAGCTTTCCGCGGCTCTGGGAGATCGACCTGGAAGGCCTCGCGCGCAACGCCACGCCGGAGCGCGTGCAGGTGATGCCCGGCATCCGCGAGCTCCTCGCGGCGCTGTGGTCGCATGCCGAGGTCGTGCTGGCGTTGCTCACGGGAAACATCGAGAAAGGCGCGCGGCTGAAGCTCGGCGGCGCGGAGCTCAATCACTACTTTCCGTTCGGCGCGTTCGGGAGCGACTCCGCGGATCGCACCGCCCTCCCGCCCATCGCCATGCAGCGCGCCTCCACGCATCTGGGCCGCGAGTTCCGCGGCGCCGACGTGGTCATCATCGGCGACTCGATCTACGACGTCCGCTGCGGCGTCCCCTACCAGGCCACGACCATCGCCGTCGCCTCGGGCAAGACGCCGGCGGAAACACTGCGCGCCGAGAACCCCCGTCATTTTTTTGACACGGCGGAGGACCTCGGCGCGATGATGAAGGCGATCCTGGGTTAGTCGCGCTCGGGAATGCGGACCTTGCCCGCCACGCGCACGTAGTCGATGCTGCCGCTGCTGTCCTTGTGGCCGACCGTGAAGTCGCCGCCGATGTCCGCCACTTCGATGCCGCCCGAGCCGTCGTCATCGATGGTCACGTCGCGCTTGACGTTCTGGACCATGATCGAGCCCGAGTCGTCTTCGCGGATGCGCAGCGAGCCGGTGATGTTGGCGACGATGATCGCGCCCGAGTCGTCTTCGATCTCGACGTTGCCGGTCACGTTCTTCACGGACAGTTCGCCGGAGTCGTCTTCCACGATCACGTTGCCGGCCACGGTGTTGACGTCGATCCCGCCCGAGTCGTCGTGAATGGTGAGGTTGCCGTTGACGTGGCGCACTTCGATGGCGCCGGAGTCGTCGTCGATGGTGAGCGTGCCCGTGTTGGCGACTTTGATCCAGCCGCTGTCGTCGTCGATCACGACCGGCAATCCGGCCGGGAGCGTGACGCCGAGGTCGAGGCGGGCGCTGAAGAAACCGAAGATGACCGTGCGCTCCGGAATCTCGGTCGTGATGTGCAGGTCCGAGCCCGAGCGGCGAAGCGTGAGGGTCATGCGCGGCAGAAAATCGTCGTCGCTGGTGCAGGCCTGTCCGGAGGCGACGATCTGGGTCGCGCCGGGAGTGCCGTCCACTTTCAGCGATCCGGCGCCCGCGTGGATGACCACGCGCGAGATGCCGGCGGCTTGCGTCGCGGCGTGTCGCGGCGCGTTGTGACGGCAATCCATGTCGTCCCAGAAACCGTCGGCAAACATCGGAGCGGCGCAAAGCAGCACCGCAGCGGCCGTCATCGCTTTGATTCTCATCGGAATCCCTCCCACTGCCAGAGGTGTACGGATTCGGACACCCCTGGTTTCATGACCGGACACCGGACGCCACGATACGATTGCGGCGTGGCCCGGGACGCACGCGCGAATCTGATCCGAGTGCTGCGCAGCGCGTGCTCGGGCGAGCTGGCGGCCATTCACGCCTATCGCGGACACGCCGGCAGCGTGCGCTCAGCGGAGCAGCGGGCGCGCATCCGCGTCATCGAGGACGAAGAGCACCATCACCGCACGCTCGTCCTGGACCTGCTCGCGGACCTCGGATCGAGCCGCAGCCGCAGGCGCGACGCGCTCTTCTGGTGCATCGGCAAGACCATCGCCTTCCTCTGCCACATCGGCGGCTGGTTCATCCCGATGTACGGCGCCGGCAAGCTGGAGCGCTCGAACATCGTCGAGTACGAGGACGCAGCCCGCTACGCGCGCGCGTGCGGCCGCGAGGAGATGATCGACTGCCTGCTGACGATGGCCGAGGTGGAGTGGGAGCACGAGCGCTTCTTCCGGGAGATCATCTCCGGGCATTGGATGCTGAAGGTGTTTCGCGGCTGGAATCCGCCGCCGCCCAAGGAGATGATTCGCGGCATGAATGAACTTTTCGCGCGCGCCGTGGCGCTGATCGGCACGGGCGACATCGCGTCGCTGGCGACACTCCTCGACGAGCATCCCGAGCTCGTTCGCGAGCGCACGGATTTCGAAGGACACGCGTATTTTCACCGCCCGTACCTGCTCTGGTTCGTGGCCGAGAATCCCGTGCGGAACGGAACGCTCCCGCCGAACATCGCGGAGATCGCGAAGCTGCTCATCGACCGCGGCGCCGATCAACTCGATTACGCGCTGGAGCTCGTGTGCTCGGGACGCGTGCCGCGCGAGACGGGAGTGCAGCGCGCGTTGATCGACGTCCTCTGCGATGCCGGTGCGAGTCCCGACTCCGCGATGCGCGCCGCCCTCGCCCATCAGGAGATGGACGCTGTACAGCATCTACTCGACCGCGGCGCCCGAGTCACCCTCCTCGCCGCCGCCTGCCTCGGATACGACCTGACGCCGCTCCTCAATGCTGTCACCAATGCCGAGGAGCTGCAGACCGCACTCACCGCCGCCGCGTTCTTCGGCAACGCGAAGGGGATTCAACAACTCATCGCCGCCGGCGCGGACGTGAATGCATTCAGCCCGGAGGGATTTCACGCTCACGCGACGCCGCTCCACCAGGCCGTGTACGCGAACTGCCTCGATTGCGTGCGGATTCTCGTCGAGGCCGGCGCGCGTCGCGATGTGAGGGATCGCGTTCACGACGGCACGCCGCTGCGGTGGGCCGAATACCTGAAGCATCCCGAGATCGCGACGTACCTGCATGAGCTCGATCGATAAGTCACCGCCGCGATGCGCGTCATCGACGCACGAACCCAGTTCGCGCTGGGCGGGGATGAACGCGCACATCAACCACGAGGGCCTGCTCGTGCCTACACGCTTGACGCGAACGTCAGTGCGACTCGCCCTTCGGGTCGTGCGCCTCGCGCAGTGCTTCGAGCTGATCGCCGACTGCGCCCAGCACCGGCGGACGCATGGCATCCGTCACGATGCGCCGCCCGCCCGCGAAACGCGAGCTGAAGTACGTCGCATCGAGCTTGTCGACGACCACGGAATGGCGGCTCGACGCGGCATGCACGAACTGGCCGTCGCCGATGTAGATCCCGACGTGCGAGATCCCTTTTTTGTAGGTGTTC
>DATLBM010000666.1:0-12108 GCA_035526885.1 Thermoanaerobaculia bacterium
GCTGCACCGCCGCGGCACGATGCGCCTGGCCACGGCGGCGGACGAGATCCTGCCGCTGCGCGATCCGCGCGTGCAGCAGAACGAGGCCTACCTGGCCGTGATCGTCCTCTCGCGCGTGATCACGCGACTGGGCTCATTGCCTGACGTGCACACCGGCGTGATCGAGGGCCTGTTCGCCTCCGACCTCGCGCACCTCGAGCGGTTGTACGAGAGGTTCAACAGCGAGGACGGCGTCGAAGCCGACGCGAAAAGCGGCGGCCGGTCGTTGCGCAGGATGGCCGCCGTGGGGGAAGCATGAAGGCCTATCCCGTAAAAGTGCTTTACGAGGAGATGGCCTTCATCGCCCATCACTTCCACTGGTCGCGCGATCAGCTCATGCGGCTGGAGCACCGCGAACGGCGGCAGTGGTGCCGCGAGATCTCGGACATCAACCGCACGCTCGACGGTACGCCGTCCAATCCCTTTGACGTCGTCTGAGGCAGACACCCATGGCCCGACAAGACCCTCTGCGCGGCTTCCGCTTTCTCGTCGAGATCGAAGGGATCACCAGCGCCGGCTTCACGCGCGTGAAGGGACTGTCGCGCGAGATCAAGCACGAGTCGTATCGCGAGGGCGGCGTCAACGAGTACGAGCACAAGCTGTTCACGTCCGTGCAGAACCCGATGGTCATTCTCGAGCGCGGTCTGATCCTGGACGACCTGTGGCGCTGGGCGCTCGCGGCGGCGGAGGGCAAGATCGAGCGCAAGACGCTGCGCATCCGCCTGCAGAACGAGGCCGGCGAGAAGACCTGGGCGTGGGAGATCCAATACGCGTTTCCCGTGAAGTGGTCGGCGACGGACCTCGACGCGCAGCAGAACCAGGTGGTGATGGAGAGTCTCGAGCTCGCGCATCACGGGCTGCGGAGGGCGTCGTGAGACTCGCGAGCAGGCGGGGCATGCGACGTCCCGACGGGCTGAAAGCCCCTCGCCACATTCTCGTGTGGGTACCGCTGGCGTTGTATTGGAGGCGCCGGCGGAAACGGCTCGCGGCCGTTCCGGCGGTTCGCTCCGCTGCGCCGGCGAACATCACGTCTTTTGCGCAGTTTCACCTGCACTTCGGTGCGCTGACAACGACGCGCGAGTCGTGGCGAAGCACCGTCACGCGCGACTCGAAGACCGTGCGCACGACCATGTGGAGGACAGGCAATCCTGCCTGTCCGGACAGGCGGGATCGCCTGTCCTCCACCGTGCACTCGACGTCGCGCGTGTTTCGCACGATCAGCTCCGCGGCGACGACGAAGACTGTTCACTTCAACTCGCGCGTTGCGCATTCGCGCGACGCCACAACGCTCCTCCACCACACCGATCGCCGCGTGCGCTCGCTCGTCGAATCGATCCGCCGGATCACGTCCTCGAAGAGCGAGCACACGCATGCGATCGAGCGGCACACCACGCTCCGCTCGAGCGAGTCGCGAGTGTTCCGCCGCTCCTCGTCGTCGACGCACGTGCACTCGCATCGCGAGAGCACCGTGGTTTCGCAGCGATGGTCGCGCCAGGCGTCCGAGCTCGTGTGGCGCCGCGCGCCGCGGGCGCAAACCGAATCCAGTGACGTCGCCCCGGCACCGGCCGTTTTCCCGCGTCGCGTCACAGCGCAGGAAACAGCGCCTGAAGCGCATCGCACCGCCACGCGCGCCGCGCTCAAGGCAGCCGACTTCGATCCCGGTCTCCTCGACCGGCTTACGGACGACGTGATCCGCCGTGTGGAGCGGCGCGCGCGCATCGAGCGCGAGCGCCGCGGACTGTGAGGTGAGCGATGGCCCGGAACCAACTCAAGAAAGCCACCATCACGGTCCTCGACGGAGCGGACAAGAACAAGGTCATCACCGTCCTGTTCAACCCCACCGAGTACAGCTTCGAGCGCACCAACTCCTTCAAGTCCGTGCCCGTGCCGGGGCTCTCCTCGCCGCTGCTGCAGTTCGTCAACGGCGAGCTGGATCAGCTCAGCATGGAGCTGGTCCTCGACGACTACACGGACCCGAAAGGCCCGACGTCGCTGCAGCTCAAGGAAGCGAATCCCGTCAGCAAGCGGCTGCACGACATCTCCAAACTGCTGCTGATCGACCGCGATCTCCACGCGCCGCCTCCCGTGCGCTTCAACTGGGGCCCGATGGAGTTCGCGGCGATCATCGAGAAGCTGGGCCGCAAGGTGACGATGTTTCACCCGGACGGCACGCCGGCGCGGGCCACGCTCTCGGTCAGCTTCAAGGAGTACCGCACGCTGCGCCAGCAGCTCGAGGACCCGCGGCGAGAGTCCGCGGACAAGACCAAGCGCCGCGTGGTGGTCGGCCGCGAGTCTCTCTGGCTGATGGCCGCACGCGAATACGACGACCCGAAGGAATGGGTGCGCATCGCCGAGGCGAACGATCTCGATGACCCGCGCGAGATCGCGCCCGGTGACTGGCTGATGCTGCCCCCGATCGAGAATCCCAATGGAACTGTCGGCACTCGCTAAGAACTACGGCGACTTTTACGCGCCCGCCTACGCCGTCCGCCTCGGCGGCGACGACGTCACGCGCGATCTGCTCATCGCCGTCAACCAGGTCGAGGTCGATCTGCAGCTCCGCGCCGCATCGCGCTTCTCCTTCACCGTCACCAACGCGTACAGCCAGAAGCTGCAGGCCTTCAAGTCCGGCCGCGACGCGTACGTGCTGGATCTGTTGACCTTCGGCGCGGAGATGGAGATCTGCATGGGCTACGGCGATTCGAAGTCCGTACCGCGCGCCGTGATGGGCATGATCACCGAGATCACCACGAGCTTTCCCGACGGCGGCTCGCCCGAGCTCTCCGTCGCGGGCTACGACCACGGTTTCCCGCTGACGATCGGCAAGAACTCGCGCACCTTGAAGGATGCCAGCGACAGCGATGCCGCGCACAAGATCGCCAGCTTCAACAACCTCGCGGCGGTCATCGACACGACGCAGGAGAAACATCCGCTCATCGAACAGAAAGAGGAGAGCGACTGGGAGTTCCTCAAGAAACTCGCGGACCGCAATCACTTCGAGCTGTACGTCGACGAGAAACGCCGCCTGCACTTCGCGAAGCCGAACGACAAAGCCGATGAGGCGGTGCGCCTCGTCTACGGCCAGGGCCTGCTGAGTTTCAAACCCGAGGCGAACCTCGCGGGACAGATCTCGAAGGTCGAGGTTTACGGCTGGGATCAAACGAACAATAAGCAGATCGTCGGCAAAGCGAGTGCGGGCGAGGAGTCGGGTCTCACCGGCAAGAGCGCGGGACAACATCTCAACTCGTTCGTGCGCGATCCGGCCAAGCGTCCGACGCTGCGTCTGCGCCAGCCCGTGTTCACGCAGGCGGAAGCCGATCAGCGCGCGAAGGCCGCGCTCAACGAGCGCGCCAAACAGTTCCTCACCGGCGAGGGAGAAACGATCGGACTCCCCGAGATCCGTCCCGACCGCAACGTGCAGCTCGACGGCCTCGGCATCCCCTTCTCGAAGATCTATTACATCCAGCAGGCCACCCACAAGATTGACGCGAACGGCTATCGCACGCGCTTCAAAGTGAAGGAGACAGGGCTATGAGCATCGCCGAAGAAGCGACGCGCGAGACCGCGCACGAATCCGGCGGCTACGTCAAAGGCCTGGCCATCGGCATCGTCACGCAGAACAACGATCCCTCGAAGCTGTGCCGCGTGAAAGTGCGCTACTCGTGGAACGACCAGAACGAGAGCGAGTGGGCGCGTCTGCTCACGCCGATGGCCGGTCCGGACCGCGGCCTCGTGCTGATCCCCGAAGTCGGAGACGAAGTGCTGCTGGCGTTCGAGCGCGAGGACGTGCGCTTCCCGTACGTCCTCGGCGCGCTGTGGAACGGCCAGCAAAAGCCGCCCGTCGCGAACGATGACGGGAAAAACGACAAGCGAATGCTGCAGTCGCGCAAGAAGCACTACCTCTTGTTCGACGACGGCGCGAAAGGCGTCGTGGAGCTCAAGCACGAGAAAGGACGCCGGGTCGTCCTCGACGACAACGGCTTCCTCGTCGAGGACGAGAACGGCAATCGCGTGAAAGTCGACAGCACGAGCGGCGCGATGACGCTCGAGGCCAAAGGACAACTGAGCATCTCCGCGGCCTCGATCAAGCTCGAGGCGAAGACCACGATCGAGATCAAGGCCAGCGCGACGCTCACGGTGCGCGGCTCGCTCGTGCAGATCAACTGAAGGATTTGGACGATGGGACAACCAGCCGCACGCGTCGGAGACCTCACCAGCCACGGCACACCGCTGGCGCCGGGACCCGGCGCGCCGACGGTGCTGATCGGCGGAGTGCCGGCGTGGCGGGCGGGATCGGACACGCATGCCTGTCCGCTCATCGACGTGCTCAAGCCGCACGTGGGCGGCGTGGTTGCGGTGGGAAGCATGACCGTGCTGATCGGCGGCCTGCCCGCCGCGCGGCAGGGAGACCTGGTGGTGGAGGTAGGAGCGCCGAACGCAATCGCGGCCGGCGCGCCGACGGTATTGATCGGATGAACGCTGAAGATCTCGACTTCCAACGGAAAGACTTCCTCGGCCGCGGCTGGGCGATGCCGGTGGAGCTCGATCCGCGCACGGGCCTCGTGGCGAGCGTCGCCTACGAGGAGGACATCCGCCAGTCGATCCTGATCATCCTCGAGACCGCACCGGGGGAGCGCGTGATGCGGCCGAACTTCGGCTGCGGCATTCACGAGCTGGTCTTCACGGCCGTCGACAGCGAGGCCATTCAGCGCATTCGCTCGCTCGTCGACGAGGCCCTGCGCCGCTGCGAGGCGCGCATCGACGTGCTGAACGTGAACGTCGACGAGGCCGCGACGTCCGAAGGAAAGCTGCTCGTCGAGCTCGAATACCGCGTCCGCAAGACCAACCAGGTCGGCAATCTCGTGTTCCCGTTCTACTTCCGCGAGGGAGGCCGTCCGTGAAGGCGCCGCGACTGGAAACGCGGCGCGCGCCGGAGTTCGCGGCGGAGCTGCGCGAGCGAGCCCGCGCGTGGCTCCCGTCCTGGGCCCTCTCCGACGGCGACCGCGACTTCGGTCACGCACTGCTGGACATCGCCGCGCGTTTCAGTTCCGAAGTGGCGGAGCGCCTCGACCGCGCGGGCGAGAAGATGCAGCGCGGCTTCCTCGACTGGCTCGCCATTCGCCCCGAGGCAGCGCGGCCGGCGCGCATGCCGGTCGTGTTCAAGCTCGCGGAGACGGCGAAAACGCCCGTCGACGCACCGTCGCTCGTGCGCATGCAGATCGATGCCGCCGGCGCGAACGTCATCTTCGAGACGGAAACGGAAGTACGGCTCATCCCCGGAAACGTGGACGTCGTCGTCGGCGTCGATGCCGATAAGGACGCGATCTACCTGCCGCCGCCCGGCCTGTCCGATCTCGAGCCGCTCGAGCCGCTGCCGGTGCAGTGGCAGTTGAAGAGCTTCGCACCGGTGGACGCGACGCTGCTGCAGGTCGATCCCGAGGCGGGACTGGCGGCGGACTTCGTCGTCGAGGCGGCGGGGCAGCAGTACCGGATCGTCAAGGCCGACAAGGAGATCATCACGATCGATCCGCCGCTCTCCAGCGAGCTGCCCGCGCTGACGGTGCTGCGCAAGGTCGCGGCGTTCGCGCCGTTCGACGGCAAGACCCGCAACCGGCAGGAGCACGCCGTCTACCTCGGCGACGAAACGCTGCTCGACCTCGAGTCCGCGGCGACGATCGCGCTTGCCGGCGCGCAGAGTCTGCGCGAAGGCGTGACCTGGCAGTACTGGGGCAAGGTCGGATTGGAAGAGGAGGCGGGCTGGCGCACGCTGAAGCCCGCGCCCGACGACAAACAGCAGTCCGGCGCGCTCGTGCTGACCAAGCCCAAAGGTGCGGTCGAGCCGACGGAGATCGCCGGCAAGAGCAGCCGCTGGATCCGCGGCATCACGCGGAACGTGCCCGCAACGCAGCAGCCGTTCCAGACCGACGAGCTCTCGTTGGGCATCAATCCGTTCGAGTGCGATGACCCGAAGGCCTTTCCTCCGATCGCCGAACTGCCGCCGATCGAAGCCGAGGGCATGGCCAACACCCAGCCGCTCGTGCTGGAGAGCGTGTTCTATCCGCTGGGCCGTGAGCCGCGCCAGTTCGATGCCTTCTATGTCGGATCACCCGAGGCGTTTTCGAAGCCGGGTGCGCGAGTGCAGTTGCATTTCGAGATGGGCGACCCCAGCTTCGAGTCGCTCGCATACCTGCGCAGCGGCGTGGGGACGCATTCGACGCTCGCGGGTGTGGGCGGCGACGGCCATCTGTATCTGCTGGCGCTGAACGGCGGACAGCTCACGCGCGACAATCGCGGGCCGCTGCGCCCGCCGTCGCCGGGACCGAACGGCGCAGCGAACGACGAGCCGCCGATCCTGCTCGAGTCGCGTCCTGCCTATCGTCCCGCGATGTGGTGGGAAGAGACGTCGCCGATCACAGGGAACACCAACATCGCGGTGGCCACGGCCGACACGGTCTGGATGTGGCGGAACGTCTGGCCCTCGGTGACCGCGAGTGGCTGGCACAACCTCGGTGTCGTCGGACCGGTGAGCGTATCGGCTGCGAAGATCGCCGGCATCGTTCATCTCGAAGACGGGCTGAAGGGGCGTCTCTTCGCACTGCGCGACGGGAAGTTGTTCCGGCGCAATCTCAACGACGCCAACGCGACCTGGACGGCGTTCGAGACGAAAGACAACGCGAACGTTACGGTCAAGCTGCAGACCATCGTCCCGATCCTTCTGGAACAGGGTGGTGACGTCGTTCCCGGAACGGTTGCCGAAGGACTGATCGGCGTCGGCGACAACGAAAGGCTCTACGCGGTCACCGATCTGCTGAGCGATCCGGCCACGTGCACGGAGCTGCTCGTCGACGTAGCGATCGGGATCGCGCCGGCCGCGGTGCGCCGTAGCAACGACCGCCTGATCGCCGTGGCCGTGCACAAAGACCTGAACGGTCTGCGCGCGTTTCGCTCGACGGCCGCCGCGGGCTCGTTCGTCCTGGACGACGATGACGATCAGCCGGTCGACGTGCAGGGCTTCATCGGCCACTCGATCGACGTGAACCGCAACTCCGGTGTGCTCACGTTCGCGCTCACGGTGCAGGATGCCGCGCAGTCCTCGGCACTCGTGCTTTGGACGCCGTTCGTTCCGCCGCTGCCGTTGATTTCCACGATTCCCTCGGGTGTCGGGATCGCGGGCGGCGCACCGGCTCTGCTCCCGGCGTACGTGATCGTGCCGGCCGAGTCGAGTCAGCTCATGGTGTCGCCGTTCAGCGTCGGCGACGTGCTCCAGTTCCAGACCGTCCTGGAGACCGCGATCGTCGCGAAGACTGCGGCCGATCAACTGCAGGCAAGCGATCAGATCGCGATTCCGATCAGCGAAACCGCGGGCGAGATCGACTACCAGCTCGAGGCAGTGATCCCCCCCGCGGTCACGACCGGGGGCGAGACTCTGTATCCCTTCCACTTCCCATCGGTCGACGCGGATGTGTACGTGGCGCGAGCTCCCGCGACCAACCTTCATGGCGACGTCGACGCGAACGACTTCGAGCTGCTCACGCTCGATGCGGCACATGGGCCGATCAGCACGGACACGTTCCTGTTGATCACCTCGGACGTTCCTTCCACCCGGGTGCACCGGATCGACGTCATCGTCGATGCCAATCTGGGGATCGTGCGGCTGGATCGCAACATCGACATCGCGGACCCGAACAATCCGGTCGACTACCGGATCGTCGAGCCCAGCGCTGCCGATCTGCGTCCGCTGATGAATCTCACCCCCGCGAACAACAACTGGTCCGTGTCGCTGCTCGACCGCACCTATCTCGCGTTTCCGGACGGCGTTCCGCAGCGGCAGCGCGGCAAGGCGTTCACGGACGACGGCAGCGGGCATCCGCTGCTCGTGGTCCTGCAGGCTCCGTGGACCACCGCGCCCGCCGATCCCGCCGATGATCCCGTGACGTTCCTCGTCGACGCGACCGTCGGCGAATGGAGCGCGCAACTCGGTGATCCCTCCTCGAATCCCGCGTTGTCGTGGGAGTACGCAAACGGCACCGGGTGGTGGAAGCTCGATCCGATCGAGGACCAGACGCTGAACCTGAAACGCACGGGCAACGTGTGGTTCGCCGTCCCCGCCGATCTTCGCCCGATGGACTGGGCCGGACGCACGAACCACTGGATTCGGGCGCGGCTGATCGGCGGCGACTACGGCAAAGAGATCGTCACCGTCAAAAACATCCTTGGCGGCCAGGCCATCGAGCGCTCGACGGCAGGCCTGCGGCCCCCGCTCGTGCTGACGCTGAACGTCGCCTACAAGTTGTGCACGACCACGCGGCCGGCCTTCGTGCTCGCGAAGGACAGCGGCTCGATGCGCGACCAGAGCGAAGCGAACCGCACCCGCGGCGCGATCGTGGAAGCGTTCGTGCCGCTTGCCGTTGCGCTCGGACGTCTCTCGGGCGCCGCCGCGACCGCGGACGCGCAACCGGACCCATGCCCGCTGCCGTGCGGCTGTCCGGGTGAATCGGAGGACCGCCGGCCGCCGGCCGGCAGCCGGCCAGCGGCCGGCGGTACAGCGTCCTCCACGTCCGTCGGACGCGCGTTGTTCATCGGTCTCAAAGCGTCGCCGTCCGGAGTCCCCGTCAACGTGCTCCTGCTCGTCGACAAGGAGTCGCCGCACGAGCAGTTCGCGCCGATGAAGATCGACGCGCTGGTGGCCGATCGTTTCGTGCCCATCGTCGCCAACGACACCACCCGCGCCCTCGGCGAGAGCGGTCTGCTGTCGATGGCGTTCGCCGTCGAGCCGACGCCGCGGGAGCTGTTCGGCCGCGAGAATCTGACCTGGCTGCGGCTCACACCCGGCGGCAGTGCCGCGACAGACCAGTGGACTCCGAGCCTGCGCGGCGCGTACCTCAACGCCGTGTGGGCCAGCGCCGCCGAGACGCTCACTCGCGAGCTTCTCGGCTCGTCGCAGGGCGCGCCGAATCTCACGGTGTTTCTCGCCCGCCCGCCCGTGCTGCGCGACTCGCTCGAGCTCCGCGTTCGCGAGCCCCTCGGCGAAGAAGAACGCAACGCGCTCCGCGAGCACGACGAAACGAGGCAATGGAGCGGCGGGCGTCAGCCCGCCGAAATCCAGCGGGCGGAAGCCCGCCGCTCCACCCGCGTGCTCAGCGACGTCGAAGGATTGCCCGGCCACTGGGTGCTCTGGGATCGCGTCACCGATCCCGGCGACGAGGAGCCGGGCGCGCGCGTGTACGCACTCGACGAGGCGGACGGCGAGATCCGCTTCGGCGACGGCCAGCACGGCATGATCCCGCCGATCGGCCGCGACTCGATCGTCGCCTTCAGTTACCGCCGCACCGAGATCGGCGGCTCGGAAACGAACGACGTGCCGGCCAACTCCGTCGGCGCGCGCGCGACGCTCAATCTCGTTTCGCCGGTGGAAAGCGTGGAAGCCGTCTTCGCCGCCGATCGCGCGGCCGGCGGCGCCCCTCCGGAAAGCGACGAGCGCGTGGTGCGCTTCGGCATGTCGCGCCTGCGCCATCGCCGGCGCGCCGTCACCGCACGTGACTTCGAAGACCTGGCGCTGGAGAGCTCGCCCGACATCGTGCAGGCGCGCTGCTTCGTGCGTCCGGGCGTAGTGCGATTGGTGGTCGTGATGCGCGGCGAGGATCCGCTCCCGGATGCGGCCGAGGTGCGGGAGCTGCGATCGCTGCTGCTCGAGGTGGCGCCGGCGGCGCTCGGCGATGCGCTGCAGATCGAAGGACCTCGTCTTCGCCGTCTGCGCATCCTCCTCAGGCTGCGCGTCGCCACGCTCGATCACGCCGGCGAAGTGGCAAAGGACGTCCAGGAGCGGATCGCAAAGCTCTTCGACACGCAGGCCTGGCCGCTCGGCGCGAATCCGAGTGAAGAAGACATTGCTCTGGCGCTGATCGACACGCGCCATCTCGAGAGCCTGGCCACGGTGTCGTTGCGCGAAGTACTCCCCGACGGCACCGAACGTCCGTGGAACGGCGGGCTTCAGCCCGCCGACCTGGTCCTGCTCGACAAAGACCCGATCCGTCTCCAGTTCGAAACCGTCGAGGTGATCGCATGAGACGGCTCGCTCCCGATCTCTTCGAGCGCCGCTTCGGCGATCTCATGGAGATCGGCCGTGCGCGATTGCCGGCCCTCGCTCCCGACTGGACGGACCACAACGCGCACGACCCCGGCATCACCCTGATGGAGCTGCTGGCGTGGGTGTCCGAGGCGCAGCTTTACTCGCTGTCGCGGAGGCCGAGGCGTGATGAGCGGATCGCTTACGCGGCGATGTTCGGTCTCACCGCCGGCGGCACGCGTCCGGCGCGCGGCCTGATCTGGCCGGATGCGAATGCGCCCGCGGCGAAGTTCGCCCAGAGCGTCACGATCGGCGAGGACGCGGTCATCAACGTGGTGAACGAAGAGACGCCGACGTTCCGGCCGGTGCGCGGACTGCTCTTCGTGCCCGGCCGCATTCAACGGCTCGAAACGCGCCTCGGCACCGGCGGCACGATCGATCACACCGCCACGAATGAGCGCGGCAGCACGCCGTTCCTGCCGTTCGGCGCGAACGCGGGCACACGGGACGTGCTGGCCATGACCTTCCGTACGCGCGGTGGAGGACAGGCAATCCCGCCTGTCCGGACAGGCAGGATTGCCTCTCCTCCACCGGTATGGGCCATCGGCATCCGCGCGGAAGGGGAGCCAACATCATCGCCGCGTGCGTGCCGCGCGCCGCTCACCGCAACGCTCGTCGCCGCCGGCGATCGCTTTCCGCTGGAGATCGTCTCCGACACCACGAACGGACTGCTGGAGACGGGGGCGCTGCTGCTCAGCCTCGACGGCGTCACGAGCTCGCCCCAGGAATTCACGATCGAGTTGCGGTCGCCCGAGGGATTCGTGCGGCCGCCGCGCTGGCTGCATGTCGAGCCGAACGTCATCCCGATCGTGCAGGGACGATCGATCGCGCGCGAGCTGCATGAGGCCGAGGAGCTGCCCGGCTGGAGCTTCACCCTCGAGGCAGGGGGGCTGCGGTTCGCCCCAGGCCAGGAGCCGGTGAAGATCGAGGTCGCCGAGCCGTCGGGACTCAACGAATGGAAGCGCGTCGACCACATCTCCGATAGCGGGCCGGGCGAGCGCGTGTTCGAGCTCGATGCGGCGCGCCGCGCGATCACGTTCGGCAACGGCGTGAACGGACGCATCCCGCCCGCGCTGGCACAGGTGCTCGCCAGCTACGCCGTGAGCGACGCCGAGCGTGGAAACGTCGCGCGCAACCGGCACTGGAAGGTGGCCGGCTTCGAAGGCGCGTTCGGCACCAACCTCGACGCCATCACCGGCGGCGCAGGCGGGGCCGGCTCCATCGAACAGCGGCGCGAGGCGCGGAGCCGATCGCAGGAAGAGCACGCGCTGGTGAGCGCGGACGACATCGCCAAAGCCGCGAAGAAGCTGCCGCTGCTCCAGGTCGCGCGTGCGTGGATCCTGCCGGCGAGCGCGAAGGCGCCGCGCACCGGCGCGATCACGCTGGTGGTCATGCGTGCGCAGGGCGACGAGACGCGCCGCTGGCTCGATGCCGTACGCCGCCAGCTCGCCGCGCGGATTCCGCTCGGCACGCGGCTGATCGTCTCCGGACCGCAGTACGCGGGCTTCTCCCTTCGCACGACGCTGGTCGCCGATGAAGGCCGCGACCCCTCGGTCATCGCGACCGCCGTTCGCGCTGAGCTGGGCAAGCGCCTCTCGCTCACGGATCGCAAGACCGGCGTCGCTGTTACGCGCCGCGACGTCGCCGGGTGGCTGCGCGGCGTCGATGGCGTGAAGAGCATCGCCGAGCTGCGGCTGCTCGACACGAACGGGAAACCAGCGGACGAGATCGAAGTGCCGCGCGGCGGACTGCCGCGCTACGACGCCGCGAGCAGCACGGTCGAGGTGAGGCGGTCATGAGCGGCTACCGTTTCGCCACCGCGGCGCAATTCGACGCCTGCCTGTTCGATCGCGCCGACCGCGGAGCGCGCGGTGCGGCGGGACTGCGGCCGTTCGCGCCGTTCTCGCATTCCCCGACGCTGTACGGTGGAGGGGGGGGGGGGG
>DATLBM010000667.1:0-3091 GCA_035526885.1 Thermoanaerobaculia bacterium
TACACGTGGCGCGCGTCGGGAATGCGCAAGGACGCGCGCTGATCGCGACGACGGGGGAGGCCTCCCGCCATCGCCATCAGAACGTCCCGCGAGACTGTCCGCCGTCCACCTGCAGCGACGCGCCGGTGATGAACGCCGCCCGCTCGCTGCAGAGAAACGCGATCGCGTCCGCGAGCTCCTCGGGCTTTCCGTAGCGTCCCACCGGAATCGCGCTCATCGCCCTTTGCAGATACTCCTCGGGCGTGATGTTCTGTTCTTTCGAGCGGATCTCGCTGAGCTGTTTCTGGCGATCGGTGAGGAAGTGTCCGGGCAGCACGGCGTTGACGGTGATGCCGTCGCGCGCAACCTGATCGCCGAGGGTTTTGGTCAGGGCCGAGAGGCCGGCGCGGAGTGTCGAGCTGACGGTGAGCAGCTCCGTCGGCTGCTTCGCGACGAACGAGGTGATGTGGACGATGCGTCCCCACCTGCGCTGCTGCATGCCGGGGATGACGAGCTTGCAGAGACGCACGACGTTCATCAGTGTCGAGTCGATGCCGAGGCGCCACTGCTCTTCGGTGAGACTCATGAAGTTCGCGGCGGGAGGTCCGCCGGTGTTCGTCACGACGATGTCGACCTGTCCGAATCGCTCGACGGTTGCGTCGTACCAGCGGTGCAGATCGTCCGAGCTCGTGACGTCGCACGCGACGGCGAGGTCGCCGAAATCGGGCTTCGATCGCGAGCAGACGGAGATCGTGCAGCCTTCGCGCGCCAGTGCTTCCGCGGTCGCGCGGCCCAGTCCCTTCGATGCTGCGGCGACCATCGCCACGCGGCCTTTGATTCCGAGATCCATCCGCGGGGACGATATCATCGCGCTCTGTCATGCCGAGCGCAGTCGAGGCACCCCTCATTCGCTCGAGAAAACGATCCCTCGACTTCGCTCGGGATGACACAGTGTCCGAACTGCGGCTCCGGCCGCACGCGCCGCGGCGGCGGCGCCATCTGGATGGTCTATCTGATCCTCATCGCGCTGGCGATGCTCGCGGTGCTGGCCTTCAAGTTGAACGCGGCCATCGTCGCGGGAGTGATGCTCGCGGTGATCGTGATCGCGCACCTGGTGCTCGGCCAGCGCGTGTGTCTCGACTGCGGCCATCAATGGCGGTCGCAGGGATGACAATCACGACCATTCGTGTTAATTGGCCGCGAGCTCATGCCCGACCCACAGTACATCCGTAATTTCTCGATCATCGCGCACATCGACCACGGCAAGACCACCTTGTCCGACCGGCTGCTGCAGATGACGGGCGCCGTCGAGCAGCGCGACATGCACGAGCAGATGCTCGACGACATGGATCTCGAGCGCGAGCGCGGCATCACCATCAAGGCGCGCGCGGTGACGCTTCAGCATCGCGCCGCGGATGGCCACACTTACACCTTCAATCTCATCGACACGCCGGGACACGTCGACTTCAGCTACGAAGTCTCGCGCAGTCTGGCCGCGTGCGAAGGCGCGATCCTGGTCGTCGACGCCACTCAGGGCGTCGAGGCGCAGACGCTCGCCAACAGCTATCTGGCCATCGACAACGATCTGGCCATCCTTCCGGTCATCAACAAAGTCGATCTGCCCTCCGCCGAGCCGGAGCGCGTGCGCGAGCAGATCGAGAACGTGATCGGCCTCGACGCGCACGACGCCGTGCTGGCCTCGGCGAAGGCGGGCATCGGCGTGCAGGAGATCCTCGAGAAGATCATCACGCACATTCCCGCGCCGAAGGGCGATCCGGACGCCCCGTTGCGCGCGTTGCTGTTCGACTCCTGGTACGACCCGTATCGCGGCGTCATGTGTCTCGTGCGCATGATCGACGGCGAGCTGCGCCGCGGGATGAAGATCAAGTTCATGTCCACGGGCCGCGAGTACGAGATCGGCGACCTGGGCATCTTCGCGCCGAAGCCGAAAGCGATGGAGCGTCTCGGCGTCGGCGAAGTGGGTTTCTTCTCCGCGAACATCAAAGACATCGTGCTGGCCAAGATCGGCGACACGGTCACCGAGGCCAAGGCGAATCCGGAGATGCTGCCGGGCTTCCAGGAAGTGAAGCCGATGGTCTTTGCCGGGCTCTTTCCAATCATCACGGAGGAGTACGAGAACCTGCGCGACGCCGTGGCGAAGCTGAAGCTCAACGACGCCTCTTTCTCCTTCGAGCCCGAGAACTCCGCCGCCCTCGGATTCGGATTCCGCTGCGGCTTCCTCGGCCTGCTGCACATGGAGATCATCCAGGAGCGCCTGGAGCGCGAGTTCAATCTCGAGCTGCTCACCACGGCGCCCGGCGTGCGTTACCGCGTGACGCTCACCAACGGCGAAGTGATCGAGATCGAGAACCCGCAGAAACTTCCCGATCCCGCGATGATCGCCAAGATCGAGGAGCCGTTCTTCGAAGTGACGATGATCACGACCGACGAATACGTCGGGCCGATCCTGGCGCTGGCCATCGATCGCCGCGGCACGCAGAAGAAGATGGAGTACGTGGCCGCGAACCGCGTGATGATCGTGTACGAGATGCCGCTGAACGAAGTCATCCTCGACTTCTTCGACAAGCTCAAGTCCATCTCGCGCGGCTACGCGTCGCTCGACTATCAGTTCATCGGCTACCGCGAGAGCGATCTCGTGAAGATGGACATTCTCGTGAACGGCGAGCCGCTCGATGCGCTGTCGCTGATCGTGCACAAGGACAAGGCATTTCCGCGCGGCAAGATGCTCGTGGAGAAGATGAAGGAGTTCATCCCGCGCCAGATGTTCGAAGTGGCGCTGCAGGCCGCGATCGGCAACCGCATCGTGGCGCGCGAGACCGTGAAGGCGCTGCGCAAGAACGTGCTCGCCAAATGCTACGGCGGCGACATCTCCCGCAAACGCAAGCTCCTCGAGAAACAGAAAGAGGGCAAGAAGCGGATGAAGCGCGTGGGCAAGGTCGAGATCCCGCAGGAAGCCTTCCTGGCGGTGTTGAAGATCGATTAGCCGCGCGCGGCCGAAGTGTCATCCCGAGCCGCGTAGCCGGCGCGGGATCCTTCGATCGTCCTCCGCTTCGCTGCGGCGGCTCAGGATGACACGTCGCCCTTCGTGATC
>DATLBM010000668.1:0-7555 GCA_035526885.1 Thermoanaerobaculia bacterium
CACTCTGTGTCGCGGAGGACAGGCCAACCAGCGGGGTCCGGGGGCGAGCCCCCGGCCGCCGGAGGCCTCCCGTCGTCCGCTAGCGCAGCGACTCCGCCCGGCTCGCGATCGTCGCCCAGGCGTCCTGCTCCACGAAGTCCATGTCCGGCTCACAGCGCAATGCGGCGATCTGTTGCGGCGTGAGCTCGGCCGCGAATCCCTTCAGCGCGGCCGTGTACGTGAAGCGGGGCGTGAAGCCGTATTTCGCCATCAGCTCCGGCACGCGCTTCGTCGCGTCGACGCTGAAGTCGAGCACCACGATCCAGCCCGGCGCGGGATCCTGCGCGAACGTGATCGGCGCGGGATTGGCGCACGCGGGCTGCAGCATCAACTCGCTCGACGCACGCACTTCGACCGGCGGGACGAATTGCGGATCGCCGTTGCCGTCGCGGATCACCGAGCCGTAGGCGTACACGGGGCGCGAGGCCTGAATGAGCACCGAGCTCGAATCGCCGCCGAGGGTGGCGGCGTCGATCTGCAGAGCTGAGTGCGGGCCGAGGCGCACCTTCATGTCGTTGCCGTGCGGCGTGGAGAGCGTGACGTCGACGAAGTCGTCGTGCGGATTGCCCACGCCGACGTTCGAGCGATGCCCGCCGCCGGCGAGCAGACCGCCGACGCGCGAGCGTTCCCGCAACGACGAAACCGGCAAGGCCTGCACCGTCTGGCCGAGGGGCTCGGTGCCGCCGGTGTTGTGCACGATGGCGTGTGCGCCGAGCTGCGCGTCCGTTGTCGCGCTGGTGATGCGGAGCGTGCCGATGGCGGCGTCGTGTCCGAGGCGCGTTTGGACGAAGTCCTCGACGACGATGCTCGACTGCGCCGGCACGTCGACGTCGAACTGCTCGTGACCGTCGCCGGGATAAAAGTCGATGTGCACGCGCAGCGTCGAGTACTCCGGCGAATGATTCGTGATCACCAGATCCGTTTGCCAGAACGTGCCGTTCGCGCCGGGCGTGCGTCCGGCGAGCGGGATGAAGAGGTCGCGGCTGGCGACTTCGAGGGCGTTGGCGGAGAGGGAGGCGAGGAGTGTGAGGATCGCGAGCGAGCGCGTCAGCATGAAGTTATTGTAATCGACAAACCACCACCGTCACGTCATCCGCGACGTCCTCGCTCCCGCGAAAACCCGCCACGTCCCGCAGAATCGCATCGCGCAGGTCCTCGGCCGTTCCAGCGCCGTCGCGGCGCACGACGTCTTCCAGTCGCTCCATGCCGTAGTCGATGCCCGCGGCGCTGCGCGTCTCGTAAACGCCGTCGCTGTGCAGCACGAACGTGTCGCCGGGAGCGATGGCGATCGTGCGCTGCGGGATGTCGACGGGGAGTTTGACGCCGAGGGGCGGGGCGAAGAGGTTGAGCGTTTCGACGGTGCCGTCGGCGCGGCGGACCAGCACGGGCGGGTGTCCTGCGCTGGCGATCGTCGCGCGCCAGGCCGCGCGATCGATGAGCACCACCGAGACCGTGACCAGCATGCGCCGCCGGCTCGTCTGCGCGACGAGATCGTGCAGGCGTCGCAGCACCGCGGCGGGATCGTGGAGCGAGTCGCGCAGCAGCGTGAAGCCGCTTCGCAGTCCGGCCAGCACGAGTCCGGCGGCCATGCCGTGACCGGCCACGTCGCCACACACGAGCGCGACGCGATCGCCGTCGACGAAGTAGTCGTAGTAGTCGCCGCCCACTTCCGTTGCCGGCACGGACACGCTGGCAATGTCCGCCCAGGCCAGCTCCGGCGCCCCCTCGGGCAGCATGCTCAGTTGCAGCTCGCGCGCGTAGTGCAGCTCGTCGCGCATGCGGATCTGCTCGCGCGCGTGCCCGCGCCGCTCGGTGAGCTCGCCCACGGTCTCGCGCCGCATGCGCCGCGAGAAGAAGAGGTTCACGCCGAGGCAAACGACGTTGATGACGATGATGGCCAGGCCGAGCATCGGCTTGCCTTTGATCGGCGCGCCGACATACGCCATCAGCACGCCGCCCCCGGCCAGGATGCCGTGCAGCAGCACGAGCTCCGTCGAGGCCATGCGGAAGGCGAGCATCATCCACGGCAGGGACGTGGTCCATCCCATCCAGTCCTTGTCGCCGCTGTAGAGCAGCACAATCGTGTACTGCAGCGCGAGGAAGGCGATGGCCACGGCGGAGATGTTCCGCCGCGTCCATTCGCGCGTGGTTTTGGACCAGACCGCGAACATGGTGGACGCGACGAGGAGCATGTTCGTCACGCCGACCGCCACCTCCAGCACGGGTTTGCGCCGCGCGCCTTCCGCCGTCTCGATGATGGAGACGATGCCGAAGAAGATCAGCATGGCCACGAGCCAGATGCGGTTGCGCCGCGCGAAGCGGCGCCGCACCGCGACGTCGTCGGGCGTCCGGGCCAGCTCTTCGATGTTGGTCCAGGCCAGATTCATGCGGGCGGAATGGTATTCGGGATTTCACGGAAAGGGTTTTCGGAAGCGTCGGGGTAGGGATTGCCGTCCCTCCGTCACTCCTGAGATTAGCGCTTCAGCAAAACATACGACCATGAATCCGACGAGCCCAGCCTCCGACCGCTACGGGACCACGCTCCGGGCGTTCATCGCGCAACTGCAGCCGAGGGAGTGGAACCTCGAGCCCGAATACTGGGAGGACCCGGAGGACTTCAACAGCAGATGGCAGCCTCGGAGATTTTTCGACTGGCCGCCGGACGCGTTTCTGCTGACGGCGCTGCTGCTCGAGACCACGGGCGCGTATCGAGCCGCCGCGACGCTGTACGGCGAGGACGGATGGCCGCGTTCGAATTGGAGCAAAGAGTGTAAGAAGGCGGCGGCCGCATGGCGCAATTGGCTCTGTACGGACAACATCGGCGGGGCGTTGCCGGACGAGATCCAGCCGTACCTCGAATTCATCACTCGCTGTAAGAACAACTTTCTCAATGATCTCTACGACGTCGATACATGGGCCGGCGGCCAGCCCGAAGCCGACAGCTCGATCTGGGATTTGTGCGTGCACCTGCTGGAACTGCACGCAATCGCCGACGAAACGATGCGCGGCGTGGGCACGGTCTATTCGCCCAAGTTGACGCTGACGCTGTCCGAATTCGGCGAGAGGCCGCTCAAATCGATCTGCCACGGCATCGAGCGCGTGCACATGGTCGCGAACACGTTGCTCACGCTGCGCGGCACGCTCTCGCGGATCGGCAAGCATCGTGGCATCGTCCTTCCCAAGACGCGCACGCCGCAGGTGGGGCTGACGATCCGCACGTTCTCGCACTACCTCTCGTTCCACCGAACCGAAGTCGACGTGGCCTGGCGCGCGGTCCCGTGGACGAACATCGACGAGAACACGGTCAACGCGCTGATCGTCCCGTGGCCGTATCACATCGCGGCATCGGATTTTCGTCCCGAGCTGACGCCGCAGACGTTCCGGCGACTGGGAAACGTCCGGTATTTTTCTTATCAGCCCGGCGGCCGTAAAGACACCGAAGCCGCGAAATCCGAGCACGCTCCGGAACGCGACGCGTTCGACCCGGCCAGAATCGTGGAAGCCGTGAAGTTGCGGCGCGAAACGAACCGCGTGCACCTCATCGTGTTTCCCGAGGCGGCACTCCTCGTCGAGGAGCTCGATCAATTGAAGACGGCGCTGGGGAACGAACTGCGGCCGCACGAAATGCCGCTGATCATTTCGGGTCTTTCGGGCCTGAATCAGGACGATCGCGCCGGAACGACCTCCTTCAACCGCGTCTGTCTGTCCACGTATTTTGCCGAGAAGTGGTACGACATGACGCAGCACAAGCATCATCGCTGGCGTCTCGATCCGGCGCAAATCGCGAACTATGGCCTGGGCGGCGTCCTGTCCGGTACAAGGAACTGGTGGGAAGCGATTCCCATCCCGCGGCGGCGCCTGTCGTTTCTCACCTCCAATGCCTGGCTCACCGTGGCGCCGCTCATCTGCGAGGACCTGGCTCGACTCGATCCCGTGTCCGATCTGATCCGCGGCGTCGGGCCGACTCTGCTCATTGCCTTACTCCTCGACGGTCCGCAGCTGCCGCACCGCTGGCCCGCAAGGTACGCCGGCGTGTTCGCCGAAGATCCCGGCACCTCGGTGCTCACCGTGACTGCGCTGGGAATGAGCAAGCGATCGAGGCCGGACGGGCTGCCGCGCGAAGAGACCGAGAAGACGGGCAGCGTCGTCGCGCTCTGGAAGGATCAGTTCACAGGCTGGAAGACGATCAGCGTCTCCAAGGAGGAAGAACTGGCCACGCTCACTGTGGCCACGCGCTGGATCGTGGACGACACGGTGGACCGTTCCGAAACCGAAGACTCGGCGGTCTTCGTTTATCAGGGCCTTCGTTACCGGAAAACACCGCCGCGAGAAACGAGCGCGCCGCCGGCCACCACTAAATCGCGCCCGGACGCCGCGCGAAGACCGGCGAAGGACGAGGAGACGCGTCCGGCCACGGACGAGACTCGCGTGCGGCAGGACAACCTCGACATGTGCGAGCTGTCGCTGTACACGTTCTTCGTCGACGCCATCGTCGATTCGGAGCCGGGCGGCGAAGACGAAACCCTGGAGCTGATCCGGCAGGCCACCCGTCAACTGGACGACGAAAAGCTCAATGCCGCTCCGGCGTCGTCGGCGACGAAGGAGATTGCCGGCCTTTGCGGCTACACGATCCAGTCGCGGACGTCGGTTCCCGACGATATTCCGACGCCGCAATTTCTCTTCGCCATCAGCGACGTCGCGGCCCTGGTGCGCACAGCACGCGCGTTGGCGTCAGGCACAGCGAGCCCGAACAGGGAGGAAACGGACTGGGACAAGCCGTGGCAGGCACTGGTCACCGCGTCGAAGAATGCACTCGATCGCCGCTCGATCGAGCTGGGGACGCATGAGCGCGACTTCGAAAACAAACTGACCTCCTGGGCGCGCCAATTCACCGCGGAAGCACGCGAATCACAGCGCCTCGACGCGCGGCCGCAGACGCGGCCTGCGCGCAACATCGACCAGAGGATCCTCGAGGAAGATCTGGTCCGTCTCTACCTCACCACGCCCAGTTCCGTGTTGTGGGCCATCCACAACCGCCTTTCCATCGTGAGGAGATCCGGACAGTTGCGCAGGGCGCACGCGCGGCTGCTGCACGAGATCGAAACGACGCTGCAGACATACGACCGCTCGCTCTATGAGACGTGGCGGACGACGCGGGCCGCTGCCGGCTGAACGCCTGTACAACCCGAACCGGCTTGCCGTGGCGACGCTCGATCTCGCTCTTCCTCACGTGCGTCTCGAAAGCAACGTCCTGCTCGAAATGAAACGCGCGCCAAGTTTCGCCGAGTGTCTTCTTAGAAGACGCCGAAGCGAAGCGGAGGCGGCCGAAGGACCTTCCCGGATGCACGGTGGAAGGTCCCTCGACTTCGCTCGGGATGACACTCGGACTGGTGAACGCGACGTGCGCCTTTTACATGGTGAATCGGCGTGCCACGAACAGTCCCAATGCCGCAAGCCCCAGCGCGAGAAGGGTCATCGAGAGCCCATCGAGCGTGGGAATCCCGGGAACGGCCGCACCGGCGATGATCGTCAACGTGTACGGCCTCGCGCCGGTACACCCAGCCGCATCCGTTGCCCGGATCGTGACGCTGAAGAAACCCGCCTGCAGCGGCACTCCACTGATCAGTCCTGTGGCCGGGTTGAGAGAGAGGCCGAGGGGCAGCGCGCCGCTGGTAATCGCAAACGTGTACGGCGCGGTTCCGCCTGTGGGTGTGATCGACTGTGCGTACGGAGTCCCGGTCGTGCCCGGCGGCAGCGCGCTGGGGCTCAATGTGATGACCGGGCATCCGGGGTTCGCGATGGCGATCGTATAGGGGCGGCTGCCGAGGCAACCGCTGGCGTCCGCGGCCGTGATCGTGAAGTTGAAGGTACCGGCCGCGGCGGGCGTTCCGGCGATCGCGCCCGTCGCCGGGTTGAGAGCCAGACCTGTGGGCAGCGCGCCGCTCGAGACGGAGAACGTGTACGGGGATGTGCCGCCCGAGGCGGAGATGATCTGGTTGTACGCGGTCCCGACCGTGCCGTTCGGCAGCGTGGGTGGATTCACGGTGATGACGGGACACACCACCGCGCCGCAGATGTTGACGTTGTTGGTATCGAGCGTGACCGCGCCGTTACGCGCCAAAGCTCGGCCGGACGTGTTTGCGCCGGTGGTCAGTGTGATGCTCGTGAGCGCGAGCAGGTCGCCCGCGAAAGAAGTGCCGGTTCCCAGAGTCGCGGAACTGCCGACCTGCCAATACACCCGGTTGCAACTGCTGCCGCCGTTGATCACGGTGACCGATGAACCGCTGGCCGTGGTCAGAGTGCTGCCGATCTTGAAGAGAAAGAGGGCGTTCGGATTGCCGAGGGCGTTGAGGGTCAATGCACCGGTGAGCTGCGCGGACGTCGAGAAGCAGTAAACACCCGGCGTGAGCGTCAGCCCTCCGAGATTCTGACCGGTGAGATCGACGGTGCACGGCGTGGCGGCGATGTCGTTGTAGGCAGTCGCGAGATCGTTCTGCGCCTGCACGGCGACGGCATCGTTGGAGTGAATCGCTCCTCCGATGATGACGCCCGGCGGGAAACCGGTGACCGAGCCGCCGGGGCTGACGCCCACGTTGCCGTTCACCGTGGTCGCGCCTGTGTTCGTGACGGTCGAGCCGCCGAGGACGCCGAAGCTCTGCGCGGTGCCGAGGGAGATCTGCGCGGCCAGCGGGCTGGCCGCGAGGAGAAGGATCGCCGTGGCGAGCACCGCGATGGCAACACTGGATCTGGATTCTGAAGGCATGGCTCATTCCTTTCGCCGACGGGTCTGGTGTGCGTCCGGGCTGGCAGGTTCGGAGCCCGTTGATGAATGGAGGAGGAAAGGCAATTCACGAAATGCGCCCGAAATTGCCGCCCCATTCACGGGCCGCGCCTTCTGAGCTATCCTCCGCGCCAAGTTCCGAATGGCCATCCGCAAATCGAAGAACCAGCTCCCCCTCGCTCCGCCGCCTCCCACCTTTCCCGACATCGAGTCGCTTCCGGTCGGCGATTTCGCGCGCAAGGCGTACCTCGACTACTCGATGTACGTCATTCTCGACCGCGCGCTGCCGCATCTCGCGGACGGTCTGAAGCCCGTGCAGCGGCGCATCATCTACGCGATGTCGGAGCTCGGGCTGGGGCCGAGCTCGAAGCCGAAAAAATCCGCGCGCACGGTGGGCGACGTCATCGGCAAGTTCCATCCGCACGGCGACACGGCCTGCTACGACGCCATGGTCCTGCTGGCCCAGCCCTTCTCGATGCGCTATCCGCTCATCGAGGGGCAGGGGAACTTCGGCTCGCCCGACGATCCGAAACAGTTCGCGGCCATGCGCTACACGGAGTCGAAGCTCGCCAAGTTCTCGCAGTCGCTGCTCTCCGAGCTGGAACAGGGAACGGTGGAGTGGGGCCAGAACTTCGACGGCACGCTCAAAGAGCCGAAGCTGCTGCCGTCGCGTCTTCCGCACGTGCTGCTGAACGGGGCATCGGGCATCGCGGTGGGCATGGCCACGGACATCCC
>DATLBM010000669.1:0-11020 GCA_035526885.1 Thermoanaerobaculia bacterium
AAACCCGTCCGAGCTGCGGAAAACGGCCCGGTTTCCCTCAGTTTTCTGCCGTTCCGACTCACAGGCCGGAAAGGCGAAGACTGCTATACTTTCGAACACTTTGCGGCCGGCGATGCCGTTATCCACAACAACTACTACTACCACTACAAGAAACCTAGTCTTGGTTTGAAGGAAGAGGCCACATGGAGCTGACCGTCGGAAAAGCGGATCTGCAGAAGGAACTCCAGCTATGCCAGGGAGTCGTCGAGAAGCGCTCGACCATCCCCATTCTGTCGAACGTCCTGCTCAAGGCCGCCGACGGACGCCTGCAGATCGCCGCGACCGATCTCGATGTCACGATCCTCAGCTCCTGCGCCGCCAACGTCACCACTCCGGGCGGCGTGACCATCGAGGCCAAGCGCCTCTTCGACATCGTCCGCTCCCTCCCTGACGAAGACGTGCACATGACGATGCAGGAAAACAACTCGATGCTCATCGAGTCCGGCACCGCCAAGTTCCGCCTCCTGGGGCTTCCTGCCGAGGATTACCCGACGCTGCCGACGGTGAACGTGGCCGAGGGCTTCAGCATCCCGCTCGATGAGCTGAAGACCATGGTCGGCAAAGTGAAGTTCGCGATCACGCACGAGGAGACGCGCTTTCAGCTCAACGGCGCGCTGCTCAAGGTGCAACCGAACAAGCTGGAGATGGTGGCCACGGACGGGCACCGCATGGCCCTGATCAACTTTCCGTCGGCCATCACCGGCGGCAAAGGCAAGAAGGGCGGCGATCTCACGATCCTCATTCCGCGCAAGGCGCTGGACGAGATCCTGCGACTCGAAGGCGCCGAAGACGGCACCGTGAAGTTCGGCGTCTCCGACAACCAGCTCTTCTTCGACGCCGGCGACCGCCGCCTCCTGGCGCGCATGATCGACGTGAACTTCCCGAACTACATGGAAGTCATCTCGCGCGACAACGACCGCCGCGTGATGGTCGATCGCGAGCGTCTGCTGTCGACGATCAAGCGCATCTCGCTCGTGGCGAACGAGCGCACGCGCGCGGTGCGATTCGATTTCGCGCCGGGCAAGCTCACGGTGTCGTCGACGAACCCGGAGCTCGGCGACGCGCGCGAGACCGTTCCCATCGACTACGCCGGCACGCCGTTCTTCGTCGGCCTCAACGCCGCGTACGTGATGGATTTCCTCAGCGCGACCGACACGCCCAGCGTGTCGCTCGACCTGAAGGACGAGAACTCGCAGTGCATCGGACGGCCGGCCACCGCCGCGGAGGATCTGCCGTACGACTACCTCTACGTGGTGATGCCGATGCGGCTGGCGTAAACCCAAGTGTCATCCCGAGCGAAGTCGAGGGACCTTCCAACGTGCCACGGGGAAGGTCCTTCGCCGTCTACGCGACTCAGGATGACACGGTCGTGATTCTCCGCTCCCTCACCACCCAGAACTTCCGCAACCTCGCCGAAGCCGGCACGCAGTTTCACGAGCACGCGAACATCCTCGTCGGCCGCAACGGGCAGGGGAAAACGAACCTGCTCGAGGCGATCTACTTTCTCGCTACGACCAAGTCCTTCCGCACCGCGCGCATCGCGTCGACGTTCCGCTTCGGATCGCCGAGCGTGTTCGTGAGCGGCGTGCTCCATCGCGACCGGCTCGAGAAAACGCTGTCCGTCGGATTGGAAACCGGCGAAACGCGCCGCCGCGTGCTGATGATCAACGGCGAGAAGGTCACCCTCCCCGCCTATCTGCACGCGATGAGCGTCTTCGCCTATTCGTCCGCGCGGCTGGAAGTGATTCGCGGGACGCCCGAGGAGCGGCGGCGGTTCATCGATCGCGGCATTGCCAGTCTGAATCCCGCGTATCTCGAGCAGCTCACGCGTTACATGCGCGTGCTCAAGCAGCGCAATGCGCTGCTGAGTGAGATCGCGTTGCGCAGGCAATCGCAGAACACGCTCGACGCTTGGGACAACGAGCTGATGGTGGCGGCGCACGTCGTCCACCGTGCGCGCACGGCGTACGTCGAAGACCTGGCGAAACTCTTCGCCGAGATCGTGGGGCGTCATGCGTATCACGTCACGAACGTCGTGATGAGCTACAAGCCGAACGCGACGGACGAGATCGCGAAGCATCGCCGCGAGGAGCTGCGCGCGAAGATGACGCTGGCCGGTCCGCAGCGGGACGTGCTCGACTTTCTCATCGACGGCAGGCCCGCCAGCGAAGTGCTCAGCGGTGGCGAGCAGAAGATGATCGTGCTCTTCCTGAAGTTCGCCAAGCTCGAGCTTTTCCGCCGCCGTCACGACGACGCGCCGCTCTTCCTGCTGGATGATGTCGACGCCGAGCTCGACCTCGAAATCCTGCAGTCGCTGCTGTCGAACCTGCCCGTTTCCACGCAGGTCTTCGCGACCAGCGCCAAGGAGGCGTTTCTGGCCGCCTTGCAGGCCGGCCCGCACCGCCGCCTAACCATTGAAAACGGGCACGTTACGTCGGCGCGGGATTTCGCCTGAAAAAGCAATAAAAGCAGTACAATTTTGCGTTCTCAATCGCGGCTGAAAATCCCTCCCGAATCGCCGCGGGAACAACCCTGAACAGGACGCCTCAGAAAGTACCTTCGATGGCAGAAAACTACACAGCAGAAGACATCAAAGTCCTCAAGGGACTGGATGCGGTGCGCAAGCGCCCGGGCATGTACATCGGCGACACCGATGACGTCAGCGGCCTGCACCACATGGTCTACGAAGTCGTCGACAACGCCATCGACGAAGCGCTGGCCGGCCACGCGGATCGCGTCACCGTCACCATCCACGTCGACAACTCGGTGACGGTCACGGACAACGGCCGCGGCATCCCCGTCGATACGCACAAGGAAGAGGGACGCTCGGCGGCCGAGGTCATCATGACCGAGCTGCATGCCGGCGGAAAGTTCGACAACAACTCCTACAAAGTCTCCGGCGGTCTGCACGGCGTCGGCGTCTCGGTCGTCAATTTCCTGTCCGAGTGGCTGGAGCTGGAGATTCACCGCGACGGCAACGTCTGGCGCCAGCGCTACGAGCGCGGCCTTCCCGTCGCGACGATCGTCAAAGGCGAGAAGACGACCCATCGCGGCACCCGGGTCACGTTCAAAGCCGACGCCGAGATCTTCAGCGTCACCGAGATGAACTACGAGACGCTCTCGCAGCGTCTCCGCGAGCTGGCCTTCCTCAACTCCGGCATCCAGATCGAGATCAAGGACGACCGCAGCGAGAAGCACCACGAGTTCAAATACGAGGGCGGCATCGTCTCCTTCGTCAAAGACCTGAACAAGAACAAGACGCCGCTACACGACGAGCCGATCTTCATCCGCGACGAGGAAGACGGCGAGCAGGTCGAGATCGCCCTGCAGTGGAACGACGGCTACACCGACAACATCTACACGTTCACGAACACGATCAAGAACGCCGACGGCGGCACGCACCTGGTCGGCTTCAAAGGCGCGCTCACGCGCACGGTGAACAAGTACATCACCGACACCGGCGTGCTCGAGAAGCTCAAGATCTCGATCGAAGGCGACGACATTCGCGAAGGCCTGACCGCCATCATCAGCGTCAAGATCCGCGACCCGAAGTTCTCGTCGCAGACCAAGGACAAGCTGGTCTCGTCGGAAGTGAAGACCTGGGTCGAACAGATCGTGAACGAGCGGCTGGCGGAGCACTTCGAGGAAAACCCGAAGGAAGCGCGCCGCATCACCGAAAAAATCATCGACGCCGCGCGAGGCCGCGAGGCCGCGCGCAAAGCGCGCGACCTCACGCGCCGCAAAGGCGCACTCGATTCCGCATCACTGCCCGGCAAGCTCGCCGACTGCTCCGAGCGCGATCCGCGCTTCTGCGAGATCTTCTTCGTCGAAGGCGATTCCGCAGGCGGCTCCGCGAAGCAGGGACGCGATCGCCGCTTCCAGGCCATCCTGCCGCTCAAAGGCAAGATCCTGAACGTCGAAAAGGCGCGTCTCGACAAGATGCTGTCGTCCGAGGAGATCCGCCTGATGATCACGGCGCTGGGGACGGGCATCGGCGCGGACGACTTCGATCTCGCCAGGCTCCGCTACCACAAGATCATCATCATGACGGACGCAGACGTCGACGGATCGCACATCCGCACGCTGATCCTCACGTTCTTCTACCGTCACATGAAAGACGTCATCGACCGCGGCCATCTCTACATCGCGCAGCCGCCGCTCTTCAAAGTCACGCAGGGCAAGAAGGACACGTACCTCAAGGACGAAGGCGAGAAGTCGCGCTTCCTGATGGGCCGCGTGGCCGAGTCGATCGAAGTGACGCCGGAAGGCGGGCTGTCGATCAAGGGCGAGGCTCTCGTGAACATGCTCCAGCGCATGGAGGAGTATCGCGGCCACGCCCGCAAGCTCGCCGCGCGCGGCGTGCCGCGCGAAGCGCTGGAGATTTTGGTGCGCGAGCACTTCACCGATCGCGCCGCGCTCGGCGACGTCGCGAGAGTGCAGGTCATCGAGCGCGCGCTGACCGCCGCCGGCTTCGCCGACGTCAAGGTCGTGCACGACGAGACCGGCGAGCTGACGCACATCGAGCTCCGCGCCGGCAACAACGGCAGCGGCAAGAAGGCCGTCATCAATCACGACCTCCTCGGCCAGTACGAGCTGCGGCAGATGGTGAAGTCGTACGAGCAACTGTCCGCGTTCGGCCTGCCGCCGTACTCCGTCAAGACCGGCGAAGAGACCACGGTCTACACGACCACCGACGACCTCCTCGACCAGATCTACAAGCTGGCCGAAAAAGGACTCTCCATCCAGCGCTACAAAGGCCTCGGCGAAATGAACCCCGAGCAGCTCTGGGAGACCACCATGAACCCCGAGACCCGGCGCCTGCTGCAGGTGACGATCCTGGACGCCGTCGGCGCCGACGAGATCTTCACCATTCTGATGGGCGACCAGGTCGAGCCGCGGCGCGTGTTCATTCAGGACAACGCGCTGGAAGTGAAAAATTTGGATATTTAACGCGGTGTCATCCTGAGTCGCGCAGACGGCGAAGGACCATCCCGCGTGCGACAGGCGAAGGTCCATCACCCTCTGCGGGCTCACGATGACACGGTGATCTAACGACATGGCTGACGACACTCCCGATTACCCGAATCAGAACGAGCAGCGCTTTCCCGTCAACATCGAAGACGAGATGCGCCGCTCGTATCTCGACTACGCGATGTCCGTCATCATCGGACGCGCGCTGCCCGACGTGCGCGACGGGCTCAAGCCCGTGCATCGCCGCATCCTCTACGGCATGTACGAGCAGGGCAACACCGCCGGCAAGGCGTACAAGAAATCCGCGCGCATCGTCGGCGACGTGATGGGCAAGTACCACCCGCACGGCGACTCCGCGATCTACGACACGGCCGTGCGCATGGCCCAGGACTTCTCCATGCGCTATCGCCTCGTCGACGGCCAGGGCAACTTCGGCTCGATCGACGGCGACAACCCCGCGGCCATGCGTTACACCGAGATCCGCCTGACCCGCCTCGCCGAAGAGCTGATGCGGGACGACATCGACAAGGAAACCATCGACTGGACGCCGAACTACGACGGCTCGCTCAGCGAGCCCACGGTGCTGCCGGCCAAGTTTCCGAACCTTCTCGTCAACGGCTCCTCCGGCATCGCCGTCGGCATGGCCACCAACATCCCGCCTCACAACCTCGGCGAGGTGATCGACGCCTGCCTGATGATGATCGACAACCCGAGCGTGGGTGTTACCGATCTCATGACCGTGCTGCCGGGGCCCGACTTCCCGACCGCGGGCTACATTCACGGGCTGTCCGGCATCCGCAGCGCGTACACCGAAGGGCGCGGCATCATCCAGGTGCGCGCGCGCGCCATCATCGAGACGCAGAAGAAGAGCGAGAAGCAGCAGATCGTCGTGACGGAGATCCCGTACATGACGAACAAGGCCCGTCTCCTCGAGAAGATCGCGGACCTCGTGCGCGACAAGCGCATCGAAGGCATCTCCGATCTGCGCGACGAGTCCGATCGCGAAGGCATCCGCATCGTCATCGAATTGAAGCGCGACGCCATCGCCGAGATCGTGCTCAACCACCTGTATCGCAACACGCAGATGCAGACGACGTTCGGCATCATCTTTCTGGCCATCGTCAACAACAAGCCGGAGATCATGCCGCTGCCGGTGATCCTCCGGCACTTCATCGAGCACCGCAAAGAGATCGTCGTGCGCCGCACGCGCTTCGAGCTGCGCAAGGCGCAGGAGCGCGCGCACGTGTTGGAAGGCCTCGTCCGCGCGCTGGACGTGCTCGACGAGTTGATCGCCCTCATTCGCGCCAGCCGCACCGGTCAGGAAGCGAAGGAAGGCATCATCGCCCGCTGGCAGTTCAGCGACATCCAGGCCCAGGCCATTCTGGACATGCGCCTGCAGCGGCTGACGGGACTGGAGCGCGAGAAGCTCCTGCAGGAGTACCAGGAAGTGCTCGCCCTGATCGAGCGCCTCAAGGCCATTCTCGCTTCCGAGCAGCTCGTCCTGGAGATCATCTCGGGCGAGCTGAAACAGATCAAAGAGTCGTACGGCGATCCGCGCCGCACGGAGATCATCCCCGAAGAGACCGAGATCTCGATCGAGGACCTCGTCGCCGACGAGGACATGGTCATCACCGTGTCGCGTGGCGGATACGTGAAGCGCTCGCCGCTGTCGCTCTATCGCTCGCAGCGCCGCGGCGGCAAAGGCCGCATCGGCATGCAGACGAAGGAAGAGGACATCGTCGAGCATCTCTTCGTCGCGTCGACGCACGCGTGGGTGCTCGTATTCACGGACCGCGGCCGCATGTACTGGCTGAAGGTGCACCAGATCCCCGAGGTCGCGGCGAATGCGCGCGGCAAGGCCATCGTGAATCTGCTGCCGCTCGAGCAGAACGAAAACGTGCGCGCGCTCCTCACCACGCGCGACTTCAGCGAAGGCAAGTACGTGGTCATGGCCACGCGCGGCGGCAAGATCAAGAAGACCGAGCTGGCGGCGTTCTCCAACTTGCGCGCGGCCGGCATCATCGCCATCGACATCCTCGAAGGCGACGATCTGTACGCGGTGCGCCTCTCCAGCGGCAACGACGAGATCTTCATCGGCACGCAGAACGGCAGGGCCATCCGCTTCCACGAAGGCACGGTGCGTCCGATGGGACGCGGCGCCGCCGGCGTGAAGGCGATCTCGTTCCGCCGCGACGACTCGGTCATCGAGATGGACGTGCTTCCGGCGTCGGCCGACGTCGTGCCGCCGCTCGATGATGCCGAGGAGACGGAACTGGTCGCCGAGGAAGTGGAAGTGGTCGAGGAAACGGACGGCGATGAGGACGCGGCACCGGTCGCGGATGATCGCGGCTACATCCTCACCATCACCGAGCGCGGATTCGGCAAACGCACGCCGGTCACGGCCTATCGCCTGCAGCGCCGCGGCGGCCTGGGCGTGTCCAACATCAAGATCACGGACAAGAACGGCCGGGTCGCAGGCCTCGTGCACGTCGGCGACGAGGAGCAGGTCCTGCTCATCACCGAGCAGGGCATGATGATCCGCACCGACGTGGCCAGCATCCGCATCGCCGGACGCATGACCCAGGGCGTCCGCGTGATCAACATCGACGAGGGCGACATCGTCGTCGGCGCGGTGAAAGTCGTCGATCGCGAGCAGCCGGAAGACGAGAACGGACCGGAAGACGAGTCGCCGGAGAACGAAACTTCTCCGGAAGAACCGGTGCACTGACCTACAATCACGAGACCATGGTCCGTCCCTCGCGGGACCGCCTCGCAGCGCTGGCGCGTCAACTCGTCGACGCGCTCGCGCGCTCCCGCGCGGTCGTGCTCCTCAAAGAACGCGAAGCCGTGCGGCAAGCCGTCGCCCAGGCGCTCGCCGATGAGCTTCGCCGCGAAGAAGAACGCGAGGAAAGCGCACGCAAGCGCATCGCCGCGCTGCGCCCCGCGCCGAAACCGCGCACGCGGGAGTGGGAAGAGCTCTTCCAGAAATTCGTAGAGGAGGAGTATCTGCGCGAGGGACTGGACAGTTAAGCCGGTTCCGGCTCGCGGCGCGTCAGCGTGTCGTCATCCTCGTCGTCCGCGATCATCCGCCGCAGACGCTGCGCTTTCATCCGTTCGAACACGCCGCCGGCGTGATCGGCCGGGATCCACGAGTTCCCCGCGCACTTGGGACAGCGTCCGCGAAAGGCGATGTTTTTGCCGCAGTCCGGACAGATGATGACGAGGGAATGGGACAGCTCGAACTTCTGCTCGCCTTCGGCGTCCAGACTGTTCAGGAAGACGGCCAGATTCGTAAACGTCTCGTCGAGGGGCATCGCTACTCCGGGCCGCTTCTACTGCATGCGCTATGCCGCATCAGCGGAGGTAGCCGAGGGAGCGGAACTCTACCGGACGCTTCGCCTGATGGGCGGCGCGCAACACGATCTCGCGCAGCGGCGCGGCCTCGCTGGTGATGGGCAGGGGATGCTGCTCTTCCGGGTCCGCGGCGAAGTCGAAGAGCAGCTCCCGTCCGTCGCTGAAGCGGATGAAATGCAGCGTGCCCCGCGCGACGCTGAAGCCGCCCGTCGCCTCCGTGGCCAGTGACGCCACCGCCGGCCGCCGCAGCGCGGGCGTGAAGAGCGGAAGCGGCGCCGTGTTTCGCTCGCCCGCGCGCACGAGGGTCATGTACAGATCGGTCGTCGACACGGCATCCGCGACGCGCGCCGGCGTCATGCCGGGAATCTTGATGATCAGCGGGACGTGCAGCACTTCGCGATACAGCGACTCGCCGTGACCACCCAGGCCGTGCTCGTTGAATCCCTCGCCGTGATCGGCGGTGATGGCGATGACGGTGTTGGCGTCGTCGACGTCGCGCAGCAGCAAGGCGATCTCGCGATCCGCGCACGCGATGGCGGCGCGATACTGCGCGCGCACCAGGCGCACCGTCTCCTGCGACGGCGGATGCCGCGGCGTCGCCGTGACCACCGTCCGCCGCCGCGCGTGCGGCACGAGCTCCATCCCCGGCACGCGGCATTCGCGCGCGAGCGTGTACGGGTAATGCGGATCGGTGAAGTTCATGGCCAGAAAGTACGGCCGCTTCGCGCGGCGCACGAAACTGCGCGCGCGGCGGACGATCTTCTTCGCGTCGATGCGGTCGCAAAGCGGCGGATGCACGCCCGTGCGCTGGTTGCTGTAGGCGAGGAGATAGCCGATGGCGGAACGGCACACGCCCGTTTGCCGGGACACGGTCCGCTCTTCGAAATCGGCGGCGAAACCCGCCTCGGTGCTCAGCCGGTTGTTTGCGAAGATCGCCGAGGTCGCGTAGCCGCGGCTGCGAAAATATCCGGCGATCCGCGTACCGTCATATTGGTAGCGCGCCTCGGTCGGATCGTAAGAGACGGTCGAGGGATCCCGGCCCGTGAACATCGCGAAATGCGAGGGCACCGTCCATGGCGCGGACGACCATGCGTTGTCGAACGACACGGCGCCGCGGGCGAACGCGCCGATGTGTTTCGTGCTCATCGTGTCGTCCCAACGGCCGGCGTCGAGGATGAGCAGCACCACGTTGCGGCGGGAGTCATTCACGACCGGCGCAGGTCCGGCGACGAAATCGGCGAAGCGCAGATCCGCGGCGCGCAGCACGACGAGCGCGAGACTCACCGCCGCGACCATCGCCCACCAACCTGGCCGCTTCGACTCTCGCAAGGGAAACGTCATCGTCATCGCGCAAACGAGCAGTGTCGCCAGAAGCCAAAGCAGGAGCACGAGGGCGGGCGGCCATCCGGTCGTCTCGCGCACACGAAACGTCACGCGGCCGAGGAGCAACAGGCCCGGCCCCGCGAAGACGATGGGGATGACGCGCCAGCGCCCCAGGCGGCGCCACGCAAACACGGCCGCCGCGGCGCAGCACACCGTCATCCAGAGCCAGATCACTTCGACGAAGCCGAGCGCCGAAAAGCCGCCCGCCAGCGTGCGGACGCCGTCGACGTTGTAGATCATCAGCGCGCCGTCCGCGATCCCCGTGAGCAATCCCACGATCAACGCCACGACGAACGGCGTACACGGTTTCATCGCAGGTATCCCAGCGACTCGAACTCCACGCGCCGCTGCTGCTGCCGCGCGGCCCGCAGCAGCACGTCGCGCATGGACGCCAGCGTCGCGGCGTCAGGCGCAGGTCCGAAGAGCATCTCGCGTCCGTCGCCATAGCGGATGAGCTGCGTATCGCCGCGCGTGATGCTGTAACCGGAAGCCGCGCCTTTCACCGCGTAGCTCGCCACGGCGGAACGGCGCTGCCGCGGGTCGAGGAGCGGCAGCGGTGCGCGCGCACGCGACGGATCCGCGGCGCGAACGAGCGTCTCGTAGAGATCCGCGGTCGATACCGCGTCGTGAATACGCGTCGGCGCGGCGCCCGGCACTTTCAACAGCAGCGGCACGTGCAACAGCTCGCGATAGAGCGACACGCCGTGTCCGCCGAATCCGTGCTCGCCGAAATGCTCGCCGTGATCGGCGACGATGGCGATGACGGTGTTCCCGTCGTCGACCTCCTCGAGCAGCGCGCCGAACGTGCGGTCCATGCAGGTCAGCGCGGCGCGGTACTGCGCACGCACGCGCGCGATCGCCGCCGGTTTGGCGGGAGCGTTGGGCGTCGCGTTCACGACTTCGCGCTCCTCCGCATGCGTCGCGAGCACGAGCTCCGGTCCGCGGCACTCGCGCGGGACGTAGTACGGGTTGTGCGGATCCATGAAGTTCAGTGCCAGTAGATACGGCCGCTCCCCTCGCCGGACGAACGATCGCGCGCGTTCGACCACAGGACCCGCGAGCATGCGCGTGCAGAGCGGCGGCGGAGATCCGCCGTACGCCGTGACCATCGACAGGAGAAATCCCGGACCGGAGCGGCACATGCCCGACTCGCGCGAGACCGTGATTTCCTCGAATCCCGTCGACATGCGGGAGCTCCGCGGCAATTTCTCGTTCCCGAAGATCGCCGCCGTCGCGTAGCCGCGCTCGCGGAAACGCTCGCCCAGCCACCGGC